>NZ_JAVESS010000025.1 GCF_034006445.1 Desulfovibrio sp.
GGAGGGACCCTTTTGAAAAAGGGTCCCTCCCCCACGCCCCCACCCCCCAAAACTCTTATGGTATTTTGGTCTATGGCGAGGTGTTTTTGAAATAACGATGGGGGCAGTGACAGCCTTTGCAGGCATCAGGCCAGCAAAAGCCCATTCCCAAGGGGATTTTGGCGTCACGGGTACGCCGTTCCGGACGCTTGCCAGCGGCAAAGCCTGTGGATACTATATATGCCACTTTATGGCCTTACGATGTGTTTACTCAGGAGAAGCTTTGTGAATATTACGTGTCCGCGTTGCGGCTTCAGCCGCCAAGTGCCCGCCGACCGCCTCCCGGCGCGCGCGGTTATCGCCACCTGCCCCCATTGCTCCTGCCGGTTCCGCTTTGCGCCTGATACCGGCGTGCAGGAGGTTCTGCCGGATGCGCCGCAAACCGGAGGCCACGGCCCCGTGCGTGATCAGGGCGCGGTTCCCGCTTCTCATGATGTGCCAGATTCCGCAAACTCCCCAGATCCCGTTAGCCCCCCAGATCCCGATGAATACCGGGATGCTGCCGGCGCGGCGCGAGATCCCAATGAGGACGACCCCCTGCCTCCGGGAGCCATTGTTCCCGGAAGCCCCTCATGGTCGCGCGAAGACGCAAGGTCAGACGATGCCGCGCAGCAGGAGACAGCGTCACGTGGGCGGGAACAGGCCCCTGCGCGGGACGGCGCGCAAAAGAGGGTCTTGGGCGCAGGCAAGGCCGGGCCTGAAGACCCTGCGGATCATGATGATGACCCGCGCGCCCACGCCAGCCGCGCCTATGAGCGAGAACAGAACCGCCGTTACGACGAGGACGAGGATCCGTATGACCGCAAGCGCCGCCTTGGTGATGCTGCGGACGATCATGAAGGTGATGCCGGACACGAGGGGTATGACGCCCAGTATGATGACGGCGAAGCCGGTATACCGTGGGAAACAGCCCCGGAGCCAGATGGCTGGCTGCCGGCCTTTTATCATACCTGCATGCGCGTCATGTTCAGCACGCAGCGCCTTTTCAGCCAGGTGCGGCCCGATGGGTCGCAGATGCGCGCCCTGATTTTTTATCTGTTGGTGAGCGTGGTTCAGGTCGTTGTGGAGCGCGTCTGGTCAGGGCTGTTCATGTCCCTTATGGCGCCCAGCGCCGCTTCTGACCCACAACTGGAAAAAATGCTCATCCTGCTTTCGCCCCAGATGAGCCTGCCCATGATCATATTGATCAAAACGGGCATGTCCGTAATCCAGCTGTATGTGCTCAGTGCGCTCATAAACTTCACCTATGGTTTTGTGCGCGGCCGTCGTGCCGATTTCGGCCAGGTTTTTCAGGTTCTGGCCTATGCCGCCGCACCCACGCTCTTGTGCGTGGTGCCTTTGCTGGGCTCTCTGGTGGGTTTTGTCTGGATGGTGGCCTGCGTGCTGATTGGCTGCCGCGCGGCGCTCAGGCTTACATGGCCGCAAACGCTCATGGGGCTGGCTCCGGTCATTCTGCTGATAGCGCCCCTGCTTCTCCAGATATTTCAGGCTGCCCGCATGTGACCGGGCAAGCCGGACCATCGCCTGATCCACAAGCGTCATGGCCGTTCCACCGTCTGCATCTGGCGGCGGAGCGGCCATGTTGATTATTATGGCACGCTTTTGGCAACTGCCAGAATACTGGCGTTGCGTCACGTCTGCGTAAGGACGCATGCGCCTGCCGCGCAAACGGGGCCGCAACGGAGACAGATTAAGAAAAACCGTGTTGGTCAGAAAACAATTATCAACGGCGCTCTGCCCTGAGGGACAGCCTGCCCGGTTGGTTTCACGTCAGGAGAACACTATGCATACCTGCCCTTCAGTTTCAGGCGCGTGGCGTGGCCGGAGTTTTGAGGATACGGCTTGGCCCCGGATGCGTATCCTGTTTGCAGCGGTGTTTTGCCTGCTGCTGTTTTTGGTGGCGGGCTGCTCCAGAGCGCCCGATGACACGAGTCGTACAGAGCGCGGCGTGACGGGAGATCTGAGCATGCCCATTCAGGTGCAGGTCAGCAATTTTGTGCGCCGCCAGCCGCCAGCCATTTACGTTCGGCCGAGAGAGCCACTGGGGTATCGGCCCACAGCGCTTTTTGTTCCTTTGCGGACGGTGCAGCAGATGTCCAACGCCGTTACCTTCAGCAACATGTTTTCGCGCCAGATATGGCAGGTGTGGCTGTCGCTCAACGCCTTTTCCGCTCTTGAGTATGATACCAGCGCCGCGCCTTTCGAGCCGCAGCGCGCGCTTGCCATTGCCAGGGCGCGCGGGGCGCAGATGCTGGTGAGCGGCTATATCAATCACTACATGGATGGCGGATCCGGCGGCACCAGTTCGCTTTCGCTGGCCATGGAAGTCTATGACGTGAAGACAGGCACGGTTGTGTGGTCCATGGCGCAGGGCGGGCTTATGGATGCGCGCCAGGTGCATGATTTTTATCTTTTTTCCATAACGGAAGTGAATCCCGAAGACCCTTCAAGCCTCATTGCCCGCACCCTGGCCTGGGATATGGGACGTCAGGTTCTGGGCTGGGTTGATCCGAGCCATCCGGCCCCAAGGGATTCTTCGTGGACGGATATGTTCAAGTCCAAGGCATTTTAACGCAAGGGCGCATTTAACGCAGTCTGACGGTCGCGTGCGTAGACGCCCGGCGCGAAAGCGCGGCGTATCCACACGGCCAAGCAATAACAATTACAACACGCCCCCTTTGAGAAGAAACCTTCTCAAAGGGGGCGTGTTGGTACAGATAACTATTGTGATGGTGCCGTGCCTGAAAACCGTTGCCTTTGGAACCGCCGTTTAAGATCCTAAAACTACGATAAAAGTTTTAGGGGGAGGGGGTGTGGGGGAGGAGACCCTTTTCCAAAAGGGTCCCTCCCCCACAAGGCATTCCAGCGCGGTAGCGCTCTAGAAAAACAGCCATGTAAGCAGCAGAAAAAGGGGCAGCAGCACGCAGCCGGACCAGAGCATATAGCCGAAAAAGCCGGGCATGCGCACGCCCTGGTTTTCGGCTATGGCCCGCACCATAAAGTTGGGGGCATTGCCGATGTAGGTATTGGCTCCCATAAACACGGCTCCGGCCGATATGGCGGCAAGGGTGGCTGGGGCGTCGCGCATGAGGGTTTGGGCGTCGCCTCCGGCGGTGTTAAAAAAGACCACGTAGGTGGGGGCGTTGTCCAAAAAGCTTGAGAGCACGCCCGTGAGCCAGAAATACATGGCATTGTCGGGCTGGCCGTTGCTGGAGACAAGCTGGATGAGTCCCGCGAGCGCGCCGTCGGTTCCGGCTTTCAGGATGGCTATGGCCGGAATCATGCTGACGAAGATGCCCAGAAAAAGCTTGGCGACTTCTTCAATGGGGGCCCAGGAAAATCCGTTGGCGTCGCGGCTGGCAGGGCTGGTAAGCCGCAGCGAGAGCCAGGCCAGGGCCAGCAGCGCAAGGTCGCGCGCCATATTCTGCCCTTCAAGGGGCACACCGTAGACCTCTATCGCCGTGCCAAGGCGGAACAGGCCGGACAGCAGCACAGCCAGAACGATTCCAGCCAGAAGCAGCAGGTTGACCTTGCCCTCAAGCCCGAGTTTTTCGGTTGCGCCTGCCCGTGAGCATGCGGGAAGGGGCCTGCCTTCTCTGGCGAACAGTAGTGCGTCAAGGGCAAGGTAGATGAGCAGCAGGACGACGGAGAGCAGAAGGGTTTTCAGAAAGAGGTTGGTGGTTGTCCAAAAAAAGCTGACTCCTTTCAGGAACCCCAGAAACAGCGGCGGGTCGCCCAGTGGCGTCAGGGAGCCGCCGATGTTGGCCACAAGAAAAATGAAGAATACAACGCTGTGTACCTTGTAGCGGCGGTGAGCGTTGGCCCGCAGCAAGGGCCGTATGAGCAGCATGGCCGCTCCGGTGGTGCCCATCCAGCTGGCAAGGACTGTGCCCACGGCCAGAATCCCGGCGTTGACCAGGGGCGTGCCTGTGAGCGATCCCGTAAGGCGCACGCCGCCAGCCACTGTAAAAAGAGAAAACAGCAGAATGATGAATGGGATGTAATCAAGAATGATGATATGCAACAACTCGTACAAAGCCACGGAGGGGCCGAACGCAAAGGCGCAGGGCAGCAGAAAGGCCAGGCCCCAGAATACGGAAATTTTGCCGAAATGCCGCTCCCAGAAGTGCGGGGCGGCAAGGGGCATGACGGCTATGGACAGCAGCATGCAGACAAAGGGGATGACCCAGAGGGCATCCAGCCCTGCGCCCGGCAACGTGGGATGCCCTTGGGCGGCCAGTGCGGCGGTGGGCAGGCAGAAGGGCAGGCAGAAGGGCAGAAGCAGAGTGAAAAGTAGTGTTCGGATATGCATGTTGAGGCTCCAGCGTGTTTCCATAATAATATATGTTGAATGCGCCATGGAGACAATGCGCTTGCCTGGGCCAGCTTTTTTTGAGAAATAACAAGGCCTGAACAGAACAGCAAAGGAAGACCCCATGCCCAAGGAACCCACGGAAAGACGCAAGGCCCGCCTGCTTGAAGTGCTAAGCCACCGCCAGCCCGACCTGACTCTGGTACTGGCGAATATTCATGATCCGCACAATGTGTCGGCCATCTACCGCTCGTGCGACGCCTTTGGCGTCAGCCAGGTGAACCTGTACTACACCAACACTCCTTTTCCGGCGCTTGGGCGCAAGACCTCGGCTTCGGCCCGCAAGTGGGTGGAAAGCGTACGCCATAAAGACAGTGAAGCGCTGATGACGAGTCTGCGCGGGCAGGGCATGCAGGTGCTTGCCACATCCTGCTCGCCCACGGCCCGGCCCTTGCGGGAATGGGACTTTACGCGCCCCACGGCGGTGATTATGGGCAACGAACACAGCGGCGTTGAGCAGGATTTGCTCAATGTGGCTGACGGCGAGCTCTACATACCCATGTATGGCATGATTCAGAGTTTCAATGTCTCGGTGGCGGCGGCCATCATTCTTTCCGAAGCCGCGCGCCAGCGCGAGGCGGCGGGAATGTACGGAGAGCCACGCCTGGACGCGGCCTCGCTGCAGGCCAAGATGGACGAATGGCTGGAAAAGTAGAAAAATCAGAAAAAGCAGAAAGTGCAGGAAATGCAGAAAGTGCAGGAAGTGCAGGAAATGCCCGTTCTGTTTCCAGTAAAGCACATTGCCCTTGAGAGCACGCGCCCGTAAAGGGTGCGCCACGCCCGCAAAGGGTGCGCGTCCGTAAAGGGTGCGCCACGCCCGCTACAGCTTTTACCCGCGCATACAGCCAGGGTTGAAGCCCGTACTGCGGGCGTTCGCATGTAGCCGCCAGAGCGGTGTATGATAAGAGTTTTGGGGGGAGGGGGTGTGGGGGAGGAGACCCTTTTGCAAAAGGGTCCCTCCCCCACAGAGCGTTTCAACGAGGCACAGTTCTGTCGCCGCGCCCCATCGGTCACGTCCCTCCCCCACAAAGCGTTCCCCACAAAGCGTTTCAACGAGGCACTGTTCTGCCGTCGCGCGCTCCCGAGGCCCTACTGCGCGTCGTTGACCGGCTGCACGTACTTTTCAAAGCGCTTGCCGTTCCACTGATAGCCGATGTCATAGGCCACAGGCACATGAGCCATGCCGGTGCTGGTCCAGAAGAGGGGCTGCGCGCGCAGCCCGCCAAGGCCCAGGCAGATCATGACCGTGGCCTGCACGTCCGGCGGCAGCTTCTGGTCTTTGCCCAGAAATTCCTCAACAGCGGGTTCCGGCGGCGTGTCCACGGGAACCAGGCGGCCGGAGGCGTCCATGCGCCACAGTTCCACGGTGCAGACCGAGCCGCCCAGGGTCCCTATGGCGGCGTCCACCGACGCGTCGTTGCTGTGCCGGAAAAGGCGCAGGGCTACCGCAATGTCATGAAAGGGCAGATTGGCGAAGACCATGATGTCTTCAGTCTCGCCCGCTATTTCCCAAAAATCGGACTGTCCGTTGGTCAGCAGTTTTTGTTTTTCGGCGGGACTCAGGCCTTCAGGAGTATTTTCAAAAATGCTTTCAGGCAGGCTTGTAAAAAATTCCCGTGCGTTGCGTTCGGGCGCGGCCGCCATGGCAGGCGCGTGCTCGAAGGCCAAAGCGGAAAAAACAGCAAGAGCCAGGGCAAGAAAGAGTGTGTGTGCGCGTTGGTAAACCATAGTGTATGCTCCCTGTCGCAGGTCGGTTTGATGGGCCTGCGGTTCGTAAAAAAATTTATACCGCCTTTATGATTTTTTGTCCACGCAGAGGTGAGAAGAGATAGAGCATTTTACCTTTGAATAAGTGTAAATGCTCTAACGTGCGTCTTTAGGGCACAGAGGCGGAGGGTTGCAGCCATGCAAGGGACAGCGATGGAGGGTACTGTAAGGGGCGCCCAGAACGGATTGCGGTCGTGGGTATGTATTCTTGGCGTTTTTTAAACGCCCGCCTTGGCGCTTACCGGAGCAGATAGCCAGGATTCACGTTTTCCCGTGATGCCTGTTCCCGTAATGGTCAGAATTATGTAACCGTGAAATTGGGCAAATTTTTCTAAAAATTAATGGCTGTTATTTCTTTGAATTGTGCCGACATGCCCAGATCATTGCCCACAAAAAAGCGACTGCGTCCCATCCGGAAAACAGCATGCAAGAATTATATATAAAATTACTGTACCATCAAATGGTGATAGGATTTTCTGCAATTCAGGTGGGGAAGAATATTCTACAATGTCCTTTATGGAGCCATTTTGTGCCCACATAACAGGAATCACCATTGCGGAAGATGTCATATGCGTGATGCAAACAGGATGATATATGTTATTTTTACTTGCGACACTATGCGTCAAGCTCTAAGTCCGCCATGTTTCGCAGGTCGTCAATGTTGTTGATGCAAACTTCGTTACGGGTAAATTTGGTAATTATATTTTTTTCTTTTAACTCTACAATTGCACGCGCCAGGGTCGCTCGATGAATTCCCAGCAGGTTTGCCACCTCCTGTTGCGTCATGCCGCAAGGGAAATTCTTTTGCAACTGGTGCTTTCGAAACAGGCTAAGGATAAATCGGCTAAGGTGAATTACTGGTTCTTCTGTTCCCATGCTTGCGAGAAACGTATAATGAATCAGCATCTTCATTCCCATGGATCGCATCAAGTTGGTAATAAGGTGGGGGTAGGTGCGTATAAAGTCCTGTGAAGCCAATAGATCCAGTGGAAAACGGTATAATGTGGTGTCAGTAATACATAAAAAACGTCCAGCCGGTTCGTACCCAGAAACAGTACGCGCTTCATTGAATAAGCAGCCCGGATTAATGCAAAGCGCCAACCGCTCCCTGCCGCAAGATGAAAAATACGATATCGTAACCATGCCTGATGCGAGATAGTACATCCCTGCACCTTTTTTATAGGCTATTGTTGTTCCTTTTGGATACTGGCGTTTTGTAGCAAAATGCAGGACTTCTTCCCACTCGCGATTTAAGTTGGATACATGTCCAAGTTGCGCCAATTCCTTGTCTTGTGTTGTAGAAGCCCCCATACAGAACTCCTTTTGCAGGCGTTACGCCTACCCACATGAATTGGTATGCGCCCGCAAGACTATTCTCTGATTCAGCAAGGTCTGGTTAACTCTGAGTTTGCAGATTTTTCACGATTCAAGACACGCCCTTTGCGGAAGTTTAACGTGCACAAGCTGGCAATGCTGTATTTTTGTACAGCCTTTCATGATGGTGGAAGCATTCACTGGCTGGTGTTGCGCTCGCGCCTCTGCCCGGCGGCGTTTGTTTGCGAAGCAGCCTGAACATTTCAAGGTAAAATGTCTAAGGCTTTGTTATGCCTAATGGTATTAGACCCACATTCGCACGCACCCGGTTATAAATAATACAGGGGTATCAAAGATGCAAATGTGGGTCCTGGTTGAGTGTTATGACGTCAATCAAATTGCAATATCTGACATCTCTATGTGTTGGCCTGCAAAACGGCACCCGTCATGCTGAAAGTGTCACTGTCGCAATAACCGCTTTTCTTCAGGCGTGTCATCCAGACGCAACAAAGGGCGCTCATGATGCCTATTCCAGCAAGGTACATGCACAAGTACCATGGTTCGCCTCCATTTGCGGCAACCAGAAACGTGGCTACCATCGGGGCAAAGCCAGCGGTGGGAATGCCAGAAACCTGATATACGAAAGAAATGGCCGAATAGCGCACCGACGGCTCAAAGCTGTCAGAGAACATGCTGGACATGATGCCAAAGATGCCAGAGTAAATTACTCCGAAGGAGCCTCCCAGAGCGAGGACCACGATGATGAAGTTGTTGCTGAATTCTTTGAAAAGCCAAAACACAATAAAGGACACTATGCTGAGGATAAAAGCATTTGTACCAAACACCGTGGTTTTGCCGACCTTGTCAGCAAAAACACCCCAGAGTGGCATACATATGCCCATGAACAGCGAGGCCAGAGTCACGACCATAAGCGCTGCCGAGCGATCCATGCCATGGTTTGTAAGAAAAGTCAGCGAATAAACACTGAATACGGCAAAGGCCACCCCATCAATGCATCGTGCCCCCATACAGGCGATCATCATTTTGGGGTAACGTTTAAACGCTGCCATGAGGGGGGATTTGACTTCGGCATTGCGTTCTTTAACTTCGGCAAAGTCTTTTGTTTCACTCACCTTCTGGCGAATGTAGCTGCCGACAAACAACAAGGCCAGGCTGCTGACAAAAGCAGACCGCCACCCCCACCTCATAAAGGCTTCATCAGTAAGGAACCATGAAAGGGCTCCAATCACTCCAGAAGCCAGCAAGAGCCCGACAGCCAGGCCGACCTGGGGCAACGTTCCAAAAAAGGCACGCCGGCTTTGCGGGGCAGACTCAACGGCCATGAGGATGGCGCCTCCCCATTCTCCTCCAAGGCCAATGCCTTGGGCCAACCGGCAGATTATCAACAAAATTGGCGCCCAAATGCCAACCTGGTCATACGTGGGGATAAGACCAATAAGGGCAGTGCCGATTCCCATTATTTGCAGGGTGAGAACCAGCATTTTTTTACGCCCTAACTTGTCGCCAAAATGGCCAAAAATCATTCCACCGAGAGCGCGTCCCAAATAGCCCACAGCAAAAGTGGCATACGACAGAATGGTGCTCACTACTGGGTCAAAATTGGGAAAATACAGCTTGCCAAAGACAAGCCCGGCAACAGCCCCATACAGGAAGAAATCATACCACTCCAGTGTAGCGCCAACAAATGATGACAAGACAGCGCGTTTAAGATTGGGGTCAAGCCGTGTACCCTCAGTATGGTCTTTGATGCCGCTTGATGGGTTTTCCATGAGAAATTCTCCCCAATATACAGGTTAAAAAACTGACTGAAAACTTGTTACCTGTGTTGGCGTGGCGAGCCTGTGGGATATTTCAAATGCTGTTCGAGTTACGCCCTTTGTGGTGTAACTTTTTATGCTGGTGCTGAAAGTTTTTTAGCTTGAACGAAATTATCAGATGTGCATTTTTTATTTCGATCGCAAATGCGACATTTTAAAATTTTCTCAGAATTTTTTTAAGGTTCCTTGATTGGCATGGGCAAAAGCGGGCCATGCAAAAGAAACGCATGGCCCGCTTGAGGCACGGTGTTTTTGGGGGAGGGGTACTATGAGGCTACACAGGACCTGACATTTGAAGCCGCAGCGGGAGCCGTTTGCTCTTCAGCTCCCTGTGAATAGACAGTAGTGACTTTGTCCTGGGTAAAAAAGTCAATGCCGCATTTTCCCTGAACTTTATTGGTTCCAAGCAGGGAGCCTTTAATGCCGCCAAAAGGGGCATAGGGATGCGGGGCACAAACGCCCACATTGATGCCAACCATCCCAACGTCAGCTTTTTTGCTGAATTTTTCTGCATAATGCAGGCTCTGCGTGAAGATGCAAGCTCCATTGCCATATTCAGATGAATGAATCAGCTCCAGAGCATCATCAATCCCGGCAATTTTTGTGACAGCCACTAATGGCCCGAAGACTTCATCTTTAAAGAGCGGGTTGCAGGGGGTGACGTCTTTAATGATCGTTGGTCCGATAAAATACCCCGCCTTGTTTTTTTCGGGCATAGCCGGATTGCGGCCGTCAAGGATGAGTTCGCATTTGCCGTGGTTTAAGGCAATGTCAATATATTTTTCAACATTTTCAACTGCTTCGCGAGAAATAAGCGGCCCCATGTAAACCTTTTCATCAAAGGCGTCACCAAAAACAACCTTTTTGGAGGCCTCAACCATGCGTTCGATTACGGTGTCATACAACTCCGGGACAATACCCACAATCGAGCCAGCCAGGCATCTTTGACCTGCGGAACCGTAGCAGGAGTTTATGAAATTTTTTATGAAAACATCTATGTTTGCATCTTCCATCACAACGAGCATGTTTTTGGCGCCGCCCAGCAACATGGAGCGCTTTGCGCCAGCCGCGCAGCCAGCGGCCATTTTTTTTGCGGTTCCCGTGGAACCGACAAGGCATACCCCCGCGATCCGTGGGTCTTCATACCATGTGGCAGGAATGGAGCGGTTGCCGTGAATGACATTGACCACCCCGGCAGGCAGATCGATTTCGGTAAAGAGATCACACACCAGTTGCATGAACAAAGGAGACTTTGTTGACGGCTTGAAGATAAATGTGTTTCCGGCAGCTATGGCAAAAGGAATGAACCAGCCAAAAACAAGGGCAGGAAAGTTGAACGGGGCTACCCCTGCAAAAACTCCAAGGGACTGCTTTACAACTTTTACGGAAATGGCCGCACTGACCTGGTCCAGAGTGTCCCCCTGAATCAGTGCCGGTGTGGTGCAAGCCATGTCCAGCAGTTCAACCACGCGCTGGACCTCCCCTCTTGCCTCTGAAATATGCTTTGCCTGATCATAGGCAATGCTTTGAGCAAGTTTTTCTGTGTCGCGTATCATTGCTGCACGAAGTTTGTGTATGTATGAAACGCGCTTGGCAATAGGAACATCGCGCCAGACCGTATAGGCCTTATACGCGGTTTCGATGGCCATCTCCGCTGTAGCCGCGCCAGACATGGGTACTTCGCCGATTTGTTCCCCTGTGGAAGGGTTATGCAAGGGTGCGGTTTCACAGTCCGTTTCCATGCGCCATTGCCCGTCAATGTAATTTTTTATGTGAACATAAGGAAACTGAGACATTTTCCACTCCTGTTTAAAAAAGCATTTAATTATACTGTGCAGTGCCGAATCTTAAAGCATTTTCGCTTTGAGAATATCCATTCTCATTGCTTCCAAGGCGCTCGCTTCAGCGCGTAACCGCGCAAATATATAGCGGTGCTGTCTTCGCGGCAGCCGTTGCCGAAGGGCTTACGGATGGCGACAGCGATTGCAACGAATAAACACAGCCGTTACGCACGCTGTCTTCAACGGCTGGGGACAGCATCGCTAGTAAAATTGCTCTAAAAATGCTCGGTAATAAGCTTTTCAAGATCCCTGGCCGTAGCCTGGCGTGGATTTCCATCCATAAGCCTGCGAGCAGCCGCTGCTCTTTCTGCAATTCCTGCAATATCCTCCCGTTTGACCCCATGAGCTTCAAGGCCGGGCTCAATATTCAAATCCTTCAACAGGGCTGAGAATCCCCTGGAAGCTGACAGGGCTTTTTCAAGAGTAGAGGCCCCGTGGGGGGCACTGCCAAGAAATTCGGCAATAGTCGCATATTTCTCGGGAGAGGCTATTGCGTTGAAGGATATGCCCATGGGGGCGATGGCTGCCATCAGCAGTCCATGAGGCAAATGGTAATTGGCCGGAACAGCCATGCCGATGGCGTGGATAACGCCGTTCTGAGTGTTGGAAAAACCCATGCCGCATATGGAAGCCGCATAAAGCATGGCTGCTCGCGCGCTGCGGTTGTTGCCGTTGGTATAGGCCAGTCTGATGTTGTCCGAGATGAGGCGTATGGCGTGTATGTTTGGAGCGTCGGTAAATGGAGTAGCGTTTGTGTTTACAAAAGACTCCATGGCGTGCACCAAAGCATCCAGACCTGTGATGGCAGTGTAGTACTGGGGAAGTTTCAGGGTCAGATCAGGATCAAGCAAAACCACTTTGGCGTAAAGATAGTCGCTGACGATCCCCTTCTTGGAATTGGTTTCTTTGTCGCCAAGTACCGCGATGGAAGTCATTTCGCTGCCAGTGCCAGCCGTTGTAGGAATCAAGATTGTTGGCAGGCACTCCGAAGGCACCAGATGCATGCCAAAAAAGCGCTCAAGCTTTCCGCCATGTTTGGCCAACAGGGCTGTGGCCTTAGCGCTGTCCAAGGCGCTTCCGCCACCAAAGCCAATAATGATGTCCGCCTTAACCTGCGAGACAACCTCAGCAGCCTTCTCTATGGATTCCGGAGTGGGATCAAGCTCTACATCGCTGAACACGTCGGCCGTAATGTCAGCTTCTTGCAACGCTGCCAGCAGAGTGTTGTGCAGCCCGGCGTTGATGAGACCCTTGTCGGTCATTATAAGCACACGCTTGCAGCCCAGGCGTTTTACTTCATCGCCCAGTTTGCTGATTGCCCCTTGCCCATATACAATTCTGCTGATGGTTTGGAATATTGAAACCATGGTCAAATTCTCCTTGTCATTAACAGATGCCCAGTTTTACAGACGAAAACCGGGGTATACTCACAAGCTGCCACGCTTTTTCTAAGTAAAGCATTATGTTTTTTCTGCCGCTGGGTTCTATTGCAAATGCTACATGACCCCAAAAATGTGCAAAAAAGTTCCCGATAAAGAGTATGTGTGCAATAAACTCTTTTAACCCTGTTACTTCATTGTCTTTAAGAAAATTGCCATGCAATGGCCCGTATTGCGTAAAGAGGTGTTACGCCATGCGCCGCCGACCTTGTCGTTGGTGTACCCAGCGCGGTTGGGAACGTTCTTTAGAGCAATTTCTCTTTGAAATTGCTCTGCTGGCGCGAAGGCGGCAGTCGCCACGAAGTGGCGTGGATTCCGGCGAAAACCACGTTTTCCGCCAGAATGATGCGTTGAAACAAAGAGTGTTTCAAAAGAAAAATGCTCTAAGTTGCTTACGATTGCGCCTGACCAAAGGGGCAGAGGCTTGATACACCATTGCAAAAAGCGTCCGCCGGCTTGGGAACGGACGGCAGTAACCGCGTAGTGACCGGTAAACCGGGCTCTGTATCAAAATGCCTCTGCCCGTGGATGTGTATGGTTTTCCGTTCGAGGATGCAGCTGTAGAGGGCGTCAGGTGATTGCAAGGGCGTGCGCGTAGTGACTGGCAGCTGGGCGCAAAAGAGTTTTGGCTGAACGTGGGGGTACGGTGATGCAATGAGCAGTTGGCTCTCACGTCTGGCTGGCGGGCTGTTATCCCACATGAAAACGTCGCAAAGGATTGCGCGGTGGTGCCAGCGCCCCCGTGCCGCGTGGGGGCTGGCAAGAATGCTGTTCCTTTCCGTAAGCGATGGGTCGCGTCGCTACCGTACGCCAGGTAACACCTTTCCTTTCATGCTGTTGCGCAAATAGGCGGCTTCATTGCCGGCAAAAAACGCAGGGCTCAGTGGTTTGTTCTCAACTTTTGTTTCAGCATCAAAATAGCGCCATTGGCGCGGTCTTCACCAATGCGGGTGGCCTCAATGGGCCTGGGCCATCTTGCCAATCGGCCCCAGCGCGCTTACATATGCCCACATGAACACCAGCACCAAAAAACCTTGCATACATATTGAAAAGGCCCGGCAGCACAACCTCAAAGACATCAGTCTGGACATACCGCGCGATGAGCTGGTGGTCATTTGCGGGCCTTCCGGGTCCGGCAAGTCCACGCTGGCTTTTGATATTGTCTATGCCGAGGGGCAGCGCCGCTATGTGGAATCCCTTTCTGCCTACGCGCGTCAGTTTTTGCCCCAGATGGACAAGCCAGACGTGGAAAAGATTGAAGGGCTTTCTCCTGCCATATCCCTTGAGCAGCAAAGCGTCTCGCGCAACCCGCGTTCCACCGTGGGCACGGTGACGGAGATTTACGACTTTTTGCGCGTGTTTTTTGCCAGGCTTGGCCGCATGTACTGCCCCCAGTGCGGACGCCCCATTGAGGCGCGCGCTGCGGACGAAATCATTTCAGATATTCTGGCCCTGCCGCAGGGCACCAAGTTTATGGTGCTGGCTCCGCTGGTCGAGATGCAAAAAGGCACCCATCAGGACAAGTTCAAAAAGCTCAAGGCCGAGGGCTTTGCCCGCGTGCGGGTCAACGGCGTTTTTTGCACTCTGGATGACGTGCCCGTTCTGGACAAAAACAAAAAGCACAGCATTGACCTTGTGGTGGACCGCCTGGTGAACAAGGACGGCATCCGGGGCCGCCTGGCCGACTCTGTGGAACTGGCCCTGCGCTATGGCGAGGGCCGCCTTGTGGTGCATTTGCCCGACAAGGCGGCTGCGGGTGAAGAGGCCGACACCACGCACTCCACCTCCTCTGTCTGCACGCACTGCCGCATTTCCCTGCCTGCGCCAAGCCCGCAGCTTTTCTCCTTCAACGGGCCGCAGGGAGCCTGCCCGCGCTGCGTGGGCCTTGGCGGTGTGGACTACTTTGAGCCACGGCTCGTTGCGCCCAATATGGGGCTTTCTCTCAATACGGGCGTACTGTTGCCCTGGGCCACGGGCAAGATGTTCAGTCGCTATGAAGACGCGCTCAAAGCTCTGGGCAAGCGCTTCAAGTTCACCTTGTCCACGCCGCTGGAAGATTTTTCTGAAGACGCCCTGGCCGCGCTTTTTTACGGCGAGGACGAAAAGGGCCGTCCCGCGCGCTCGTCCCTGGGTCTGCGTCGCAACTGGATGGGCGGCAACGTGGCTCTTGGGGCCGGGGGCGACTACCAGAGCGAACACTTCACCGCCGCCAGAAGCATGGGCGACGTGAGCGTCAATGACAAGCGCTGGCCCGGCGTCATCCCCCTGCTGGAAAGCGGCATGCAGTACGGCGATGCCTGGCGCGAGGCCCTTTCGCGCTATCGGCAGACCATGGACTGCCCCGACTGCAAGGGCGCACGGCTCAATCCCAACGCGCTTTCGGTGCGCGTGGACGACCTCAATATCGCGGCCTTCTGCAACCTTTCGGTGGAGCGCGCCCTGGAGTGGCTGGAAAAGCGCGAGTTTTCGGGCCGTCATGTGGTCATAGCCGAGCCGCTCATGAAGGAGCTGACGCACCGTCTGTCCTTCATGCGCAGCGTGGGGCTGGAATACCTGTCCCTTGGGCGCTCCATGTCCACCTTGTCCGGCGGCGAGGCCCAGCGCATCAGGCTGGCAAGCCAGCTTGGCTCCGGCCTTGTGGGCGTGACCTATGTGCTGGACGAGCCTTCCATCGGGCTGCACCCGCGCGACAACGAGCGGCTCCTGGGCACGCTGCGCTCCCTTCAGGCGCGGGGCAACACAGTGCTGGTGGTGGAGCACGACGAGGCCACCATCTGCGAGGCCGATACGGTCATCGAGCTTGGCCCCGGCTCGGGCGCGCACGGCGGCGACATCATGTTTCAGGGCAGCGTGGACGATCTGCTTGCAAAGGCCGATACGCTCACGGCCCGCTATCTGCGCGGGGACGACACCATTGCCCTGCCCGACGCCCGGCGTGACCCGCAGGGCTGGCTTGTGCTGCACAACGTGACCACCAACAATCTGCGCAATGTGGAATGCCGCATCCCCCTCGGCGTGCTGACCTGCGTGACCGGGGTTTCCGGCTCCGGCAAAAGCTCGCTGGTGGTGGACACGCTGTACAAACACCTGGCCCTGAACCTGGGGCTGCGGGTGGATCAGCCCGGCACCATCGGCGGTCTGGTCTACGAAGACGGCGCTGCCCCCATTGAGCGCATCGTGGCCATTGACCAGACGCCCATCGGGCGCACCCCGCGCTCCAATCCGGCCACCTATACCAAGATATTCGACGAGATACGCAATATCTTCGCCATGACGCAGGACGCCCGCAAACGCGGCTACAAGCCGGGGCGCTTCAGCTTCAACGTGCGCGGGGGCCGGTGCGAAGCCTGCGGCGGCGACGGGCAGATTCGGGTGGAAATGCATTTTCTGCCGGACGTTTACGTCACCTGCGACGTGTGCAAGGGCAAGCGCTACAACCATGAAACCCTTGAAGTGCGCTACAAGGGGCTGAACATCGCCGAGGTGCTCAACCTTACCGTGAGCCAGGCCAGGGATCTGTTTCAGAACTATCCCGCACTGGAGCGCCGCCTTGCCGTGCTGGAAGAGGTCGGCCTGGAATACCTGCGGCTTGGGCAGCCCGCCACCACGCTTTCGGGCGGCGAGGCGCAGCGCATCAAGATCTCGCGTGAACTGGGCAAGCGCTCGCTGCCGGGCACCATGTATATTCTGGACGAGCCCACCACGGGCCTCCACATGCACGAGGTGGGCAAGCTCATCAAGGTGCTGCACGCACTGGTGGACAGGGGAGCCAGCGTGGTGGTCATTGAACACAATACAGACATGATCCTCGCCTCTGACCACGTGCTGGATATGGGGCCGGGCGGCGGTGAAAACGGTGGCCTCATCGTTTCTGCCGGAACGCCGGAGGCCATCGTGGCTGACCCCAATTCCGTTACCGGGCGCTTTCTCATGCAGGAACGTCTGGACAGGATCAAGAGGCGCTCGTGACGACACGCTCTGGAGCGGAGAGTCTTTGGAATGCTTTGTGGGAGGAGAGACTTTGTGGGGGAGGGACCCTTTTGAAAAAGGGTCTCCTCCCCCACGCCCCCACCCCCTAAAACTTTTATTGTTGTGTGGTACAAAGAGTTTTTTGTTCTGGAACGAGGGGTTACATGCTCTGATGCTGCGCGGAAGTGCAGCGCGCCGCAACGTGGTGTAGATGACAGCATTGAAATGTGACGCATTTCTGTGCTAATCTGATTCGGATACACAGGCTTTCAGGCGTCACGCCATCGCTCAGGGCAGCCAGTCGTTCCTGGGGTATAGTTATCGGGCCGTCGGCCAACACAGTCGGCAGGCGTACGCTGTTCCCCCCCCCCGCATCCGTGCTTGTCAGCAAAAAGAAACCACCCGCAAATTTGCGGGTGGTTTCGGTTTAGAAGGTAAGCAAAAGGAGGAGGAACGGAGACTGTGGGGGTGAGAAATTAGAGAGGGCAGGGAAGCACTGATTAAAGAGCCTTCTGGAAACGCGCAGTTGTTTCGTTTGGCAAGGCGCGATCTTTTTTGAAGCAGGAGTGTACTCTTCCGTCCCCGACTTTTTCAAAAAAAGTGAAGCAACACAGCCAAACGAAATAAATCAGTTTTTCCCTGGACAGTGTTGTCACGAGATGAATTTTCAGTCATATCAAGAAGAACAAGCCTTTTATGAAGGGAGTGTACTCTGATGGTACTCGACCGGAATAAAAGGCGAAGTTCGACGAAGAGATGCCTGAAAAGGCGCTCGTGACTACACTGTCTAGAGCTTGCCCACCAGATCCAGACCAGGCTTCAGGGTGGCCTTGCCGGGCTTCCAGCGGGCGGGGCACACCTGGTCGCCGTGTTCGGCCACAAACTGGGCGGCCTCAAGCTTGCGCATCAGTTCCTCGGCATTGCGGCCGATGCCAAGGTCATGCACTTCATACGCCTTGATGACGCCTTCGGGGTTCACAATAAAGCTGCCCCGCAGCGCCTGGCCGGCGTCTTCAATGAGCACGTTGAAAGAACGCGCCAGCGTGCCCGCGCAGTCGGCCAGCATGGGGTACTTGACCTTGGCGATGTTGGGTGAAGCATCTGCCCAGGCTTTATGCACAAAGGCGCTGTCGCAGGAAACAGAATAAATTTCGCAATGGAGTTTCTTGAAGTCGTCGTACATTTCTGCCAGGTCTTCAAGCTCTGTGGGGCACACAAAGGTAAAGTCCGCCGGGTAGAAAAAGAAGACAGACCAGTGCCCCAGCAAATCAAGGTCGCAGACGGTTTTAAGTTCGCCAGCCTGGTATGCCTGAACTGAGAAGGGTTCCACTTTTTTGTTGATCAGATTGGACATGATGCTTTCCTTATTTTGGCGGACGGCAGCGTCGTCCGGAAGCAAGTGGGGAAGTTCTTTTTGAAAACAGTATTCAATCTTATTAGCGCTGTCAAGAAAATACAAAAGTTTCTTGAAAGGCTGGATATGAATTACGTGTAGCAGAGTACAGCCCGTTCTCAAATATGGGAATGTACCTTCCACCCTTGGTAAGCTCTCCCTGCTGTGGGGGCAAAGTGGTCGCGTTTATGGAGTTTTCAGGATATCCGCCCCGAACAGCCATGTGTAATCCATTGCTTTTTGCCCAAAAGTGCGTCACAAATAACACTGTAGCCTGAGTGAAAAAGCGGTTCCGCCAAAAAACAGAGCCTGTTTTACGTGGCGCGAACCGAGAAAATATTTTAGTGTGGATTCGGGGGTAGGCAAATTATGACAGCAAAACAGCGTGACGCCTGCCTGGCGGACTTTCTGGAGTTCATGAACCGCAAGGGCCTGAACACCACCTCGCAACGGCGCATTATTGCCGAAGCTTTTTTTGAGCTGCCGGGCCACCATTCGCTTGAAGAATTTTATCAGCATATCCTGCAACGTGATCCTGGTATCGGGCAAACCACGGTATACCGGACGCTGAAACTGCTCTGTGATGCCGGAATGGCTATGGAAATCCACTTCAGCGACGGCATCACCCGTTATGAAGTGGCCAGGCCCGACAGCCATCACGACCACCTGGTGTGCCTGCAGTGCGGAAAAATTGTGGAGATATGCGACCCGCGCATTGAAAAACTGCAGCGCGAACTGGCTGAAAAATATGGATTCAAGCTGCGGGGGCACGTGCATAATCTTTATGGACTGTGCGAAGCCTGCCGGGCCGAAGCTGCCCAAAAAGACAGCTAGAGCAGTTGTACTTTGAAATTGCTCTGACGACTGCAAGGGCAGCGCCCGCCGCCAGGGTGCAGGCGCAATCGCAGTCGCAGTCACAGTCGCAGTCGCAGTCGTGCCACAGGGCTTACGGCGGTGTTTTACTGTCTTTTAGCGCAGTTGCCTTGAAAAAAGGTTAGATGCGCTCACGCCATATGCGCGGCAGCGCCCGCAACAGGCGTCATGCTGCTGAATATGCGGTTTTCGGCAGAATGAACCCTTGGAAATGCAAAGTACTTCAAAAGTACTCTGGCCCGGTCAGACTCCTCCCGTCTTTCACCTGCCCTTCCCTTAAATACACATGAAGGGTAAGGCGATTATCCTCAAAAGTGCATGCAATTCCGGTTAGGTATGAAAACGTAACCGCATCTTGCCTAACGAACTTGACATTCATTTTCGTCAGGCGCAGTATCCATTCATGAGGTGATTTACATGGACGCACAATTGATTGTCGTGGCGCTTTGTATTGCGGGTGCGGCATTTTTTGTTATTCGCCGCATGGTAAGGGCGGTAAATAAAGGGCAGTGCGGTTGCGGTTGCGATGGCTGCGGCAGTCCCGGCAAACCCAAGGATATGGCCTGCTGCTCGTCTAAAACTACGGAGTCGGCCGCAGAAGCTCAACGGTTGGAAGCCAACCGTATTGACCCGGTTCATCGGAAGGATGTGTAAACCCCTGTAAGAAACTTGCCGACGCTGCTTGCTTCGGTAACGTCCGCCATGGCCTCCATCCCGGCCGAAAATGGCTACATTTCCGATGTCTGGTTTGCCCCCTGACAGCGTCCGGCCCCCCCCGTGTCATAGCCCCCCTCCGCTCGTTGCCTGGCCTGGTTGTGCAGCGTCAGGCAACGAGATAGTACAGCCCCGGAGTGTTCTCCGGGGCTGTCATTTTTGGTAACCCAAAACCGCCTGCATAGCGGATGGTTTTGATTGTTGTGCATGCGTGCCGGGCTGATGCCGCTTGGCGTTTGCCGTCTCTGTAGCAAATTCCCTTTGAAATGTTGTGACGTCTGGTGGGCGCTGTTTCTGGAGCCTTCGCCCCGGAGCACAACATTCCTTACGCGCTACTGGAACCATACAATAAGAGTTTTAGGGGGTGGGCTGTGGGGGAGGAGACCCTTTTGCAAAAGGGGCCTTCCCCACAATGCTTTTCAATCCCTCCACCACAGCGCCTGGCCCCCACAGCGCCTGTCCTCGCGGCCGCAATTGCCCTTGCGGCTGCGCGGCAGGCGCGTTCAATCCTTGCGAGGTATATTTAAAATAGTTACTTGTCCTGGCTGACTGAAAAAGTGAGGCTTCTGAACCAGTCAGGCACTGCAACGGGGCGGCCTTCCTTGTTTACCAGTGCATGCTGCGTCATGCCGGTGGCCAGCAGGCGCGTCTTGTCCTCGTTCCATATCTCATATACAAAGCGCATGGAGGCCCGGGTCCACTCGCTGATGCCTGTTCGCACCAGAAGAAGATCGTCATAATGGGCCGGGGAACGGTAGCGGCACTGCGCTTCACGTACGGGCAAAATGAGGCCCCTTTTTTCGACTTCGGCGTAGCTCATGCCGCAACGGCGGATGTATTCGCTACGGCCGCGCTCGAAAAGATGCAAATATTCAGCATAATAAAGAACGCCCATCGTGTCCGTTTCTCCGTAAGAAACGCGGTGAGGCATCCAGATATCAGGAGTGGGAAAAGCGTCATGCACAAGAAATCTCCTTATGTATATGCGCCGTGCGCGCCGGAGTCGTTCCGGGAACCGGGCGTCCGCAGGTGCGGATTTGCGGCATTGTTGCTCATGTGTCTGGTACTGGGGGCCTGCGCCAAAACGGTTGCCCCTCCTGCGCCGGAATACGTGGGGCCGCCAGTGGGCTTTGAAAGCCCCGAATTTTTTGTGAGCTGCCTGCGGCCCGGCACCCAGGACCTGACCAGTTGGAAGGACATGGCTCCTACCGTGCGCAAGTCTTTGCTCTATGTCAACAGCAAGCCCCAGAGCGCCATTGCCGTGCAAAGGCCCGGCCTTACCGTGACCTGGGGTGAACTTTCGCGCACGCTCACCCGCCTTCAGGAGCTTTTGCCCCGCCTTGACAAGGAACCGGGGCTTTTTCTCGCCAATTTCACCTGGGTGGAAGTGCCTGACGGCATAAAGTATTCGGGCTACTATGAACCCATGGTGCGCGCCAGCCGTACGCGCAAGCCCGGCTATACCCAGGCCATTTACGGGCTGCCGCCGGATCTCAAGTCCGTGATAGCCAAGCGTGGCCACTATCATGACCGCCGTACCATCGAGGAAAAGCAGGTGCTGGCTGGCAAGGAGCTTGAACTGGCCTGGGCCGCCGACCCCGTGGACGTGTTCTTTTTGGAAATTCAGGGTTCCGGCCGACTGGTTTTTGACGACGGCACCGAGGCATTTGTCAATTACGCGGGGCAGAACGGGCACAAGTACAAAAGCTCGGGCCGCATCATGCGTGAAAAAGGTCTGCTCAGGCAGGGCGACATTTTTGAGCAGCGCCAGTGGTTCAAGGATAACCCGCACCGCGTGCGCGAAATTCTCAACGATAATCCGAGCTACGTCTTTTTCAAATACAGCGGACGCGGCCCCACAGGGGCCATGGGTCAGGTGGTGGACGACTGGCTTTCACTGGCCACGGATCGCACCTTCATCCCCCTTGGTTCAATCGTGGCCTATGGGGTGAACATACCTGACCAGAAGCGCGGCAAGTTCCCCCTGCGCGGCATCGGCTTTGCCCAGGACGTGGGCGGAGCCATCAAAAAGAACCGTATCGACGTGTTCTGCGGCGGCGAAGAGCGCGGCAACTTTGTGGCCAGCCACCTGGACGCCAAAGGCCCGGCCTGGGTGCTGCTGGCAAAATAGGGGCGGCGGCGCGGGCTGCCCGATACGCGCAAGAAGTTTCGCGGTGAAATGCTTTGTGGGGGAGGGACCCTTTTGAAAAAGGGTCTCCTCCCCCACGCCCCCTCCCCCTAAAACTTTTATTATGTTTTGGTGGATTATAACGGGGTTCTGATCTAAAGCGGAGATGTTAGGGCAGCGTCTTCCGGGCATCACACCATATCAACGGTTACTTGTTCTGGCTGACCGAAATGACAAGGCGCGCCCCTTACGGGGCGCGCCTTTCTGCGTGTACGGGTAATGCCCGTGGGAACTAGCCGAGGAAGGCCTTGAGGTCGTCCTGCGCGGTGCTCACGCCGCCGATATTGAACTGTTCCACCAGCACCTTGACCACGTTGGGCGACAGGAAGGCGGGCAGGGTGGGTCCAAGGTGGATGTTCTTGACGCCAAGGCTGAGCAGGGCCAGCAGCACGATGACGGCCTTCTGTTCGTACCAGGCGATGTTGTAGACGATGGGCAGGTCGTTCACGTCCTCAAGGCCGAAAACTTCCTTGAGCTTGAGGGCGATGACGGCCAGGGAGTAGGAGTCGTTGCACTGCCCGGCGTCCAGCACGCGGGGGATGCCGCCGATGTCGCCCAGGTTGAGCTTGTTATAGCGGTACTTGGCGCAACCGGCGGTAAGGATGACGGTATCCTTGGGCAGGCCAGCGGCAAATTCAGTGTAGTAGTCGCGGGATTTGGCGCGGCCGTCGCAGCCGGCCATGACCACGAACTTCTTGATGGCGCCGGACTTCACGGCGTCAATGACCTTGTCGGCCAGGGCCATTACCTGATTGTGGGCAAAGCCGCCGATGATCTCGCCGGTTTCGATTTCCGTGGGCGCGGGGCACTTCTTGGCGTGGGCGATGATGGCGCTGAAGTCCTTGTGTTCGCCGATTTCACCGGGGATGTGCTTGCAGCCCGAGAAGCCCACGATGCCCGTGGTGTACACGCGATCCTTGTAGCTTTCCTTGGGGGGCACAAGGCAGTTGGTGGTCAGCAGGATGGGGCCGTTGAAGCTTTCGAATTCTTCCTTCTGCTTCCACCACGCGTTGCCGTAGTTGCCCTTGAAGTTGGCGTACTTCTTGAAAGCGGGGTAGTAGTGGGCGGGCAGCATTTCAGAGTGCGTGTACACGTCAACGCCCGTGCCTTCGGTCTGCTGGAGCAGCATTTCGAGGTCGCGCAGGTCGTGGCCGGAGATAAGGATGCCGGGGTTGGAACCCACGCCGATGTTGACCTTGGTGATTTCGGGATGGCCGTAGGTGCCGGTGTTGGCGGCGTCAAGCAGGGCCATGGCCGAAACGCCAAGCTTGCCGGTTTCAAGGGTAAGGCCCACGAGGTCGCCCACGCTCAGGCTGTCGTCCAGGGTTTTGGCAAGGGCTTCCTGCATGAAGGCGTCAAGGCTGGTTTCATGCTTGCCCAGCACGTCGGCGTGCTTGGCATAGGCGGCCATGCCCTTGAGTCCGAAAGTAATGAGCCAGCGCAGGGAGCGCACATCGTCGTCAGTGGTGGCCATGACGCCCACGGTTCCCGCCTTGGCGAGCATGGCGGACTTGTCGGTGGCGTCCCACAGGGCGGCATCGCTGAGGCCGGTCTTGTCGCCAAGGGTGGCGGCCAGTTCCTTCTTGGCCTTACAGGTCATGCGGATGCGTTCGGCCAGAATGTCGTCGTCAAAGTTGGCGTTGGTGATGGTGGCAAAAAGGTTGCCCACGATCAGCTGGTCGATCTTGTGGTCAATGGTCTTGCCTTCGGCGCGCAGGCGGGTGGTGATCTGGCCAAGCCCCTTGGACACGTAGATCAGCACGTCCTGAAGCGCGGAGGTTTCGGGCTTTTTGCCGCACACGCCGACCTGGGTGCAACCTTTGTTACCTACGGTTTCCTGACACTGGTAGCAGAACATGGCATTACTCATGGTAGTATCCTTCTTGCGACTCCGTTGCAGCGGAGGCTTGGGTGAACCCGCGATGGCGGGCACGTCACTATAAACTTTTATGGGTTTTCTGTGGGAAAAACGACCACCAACAGCATTTTGAAGCGCTCGGGCGCGCTGACGGCATGCGGGTGTCCGGCGGGCATCACTATGGCTTCACCTGCCTTGAGAAAGGTGGCCTGCCCGTCGATGCTGACCTGCCCCTGACCGTCCAGAGCCAGGACAAAGGCGTCGCCAGTGGAGGTGTGTGCGCTGATTTCCTCGCCCTGGTCAAAGGCGAAAAGCGTCATGCTCACAGCGGCATTCTGAACAAGGGTCTTGCTGGCTATCTGCCCGGGCTGATACGCCACCTGCGCTGCAAGGGGCAGGGCCGTGGCGTAATCGAGATTTTTGAGGAAGCGTTGCATGATCCCCTCCTTGGCTTTGACGATTCCTGTATAGCAAGGGGGAGTCAGCGAGTCCGTAACATATGTTACGGAACAAAATAATCGTAAAATTCTTTCAGCCGTTCGGGGTGGGGCAGGGCGATGGTTTTTCCGCGTATGTCCAGCAGCCCTTCGTCTCGCATGGCCGCCAGTTCCCGCGAAAGGGACGGGCGCGTTACACCAAGAAAATCAGCCATCTGTTCACGGTTCATGCCCAGGTTCACTGCTCCGTCCGGGGCGCGATGCTCCAGCAGAAGGGCGGCGATTTTGCGCCGCAGGCTGCCGGACGACAGCAGCGAGACCCGGCGGGTCAAAAAAAATGCCTTGCGCGCAAAGACCGAGAGCATGTTGCGGATGATCTGCGCGTGCATGGCGCAACGCTTTTCACAGGTAGAATAAAAGAACTTGGCGGGGATGGCCAGAACCCGCACCGGACTTTCGGCCTGCACGCTACAGCCGTAGGTGGTCTGATCAAGAAAAACATACACTTCGCCGAACAGATCGCCAGGACTGCCAATACGGGCCATGACCGCGCGTCTGCCGTCGGCGCTGTCGCGTCCCACCGTGACGGAACCCTCCAGCAGGACGAACAGACGGGTGGGCGTATCGGTTTCGCAAAAAACCATCCCCCCCCTGCCGTATTTCTCCTCCACAGCGCCGCTGCACCCCAGACAGAGTCTGGCTTCATCGGCTGTCATATGCGCGAAAAGGTCACAGTTTTTCAGGGCCTGATCCATGCGTTCTTCCTGTCCTGAGGAGAAAAACCGGTATTGAATGGGCGCCATGCCGATTCTGAACTGATGGCAGTGTACACTAAAGCCTGGAAAATGCACACCTCCAAGTTTGGCTCGACCGTGTTGGGGAGGGTGAACAACCTGTTGGCGCAGGACATCCAGGCTGCACTTCCGCGTCCTCGCAGGGGGCGCGGAGCCTGTGCGCCGGTGGCTTGAGCGTGTTGGAGCGTTTTATCCTGATGGAGGGCAAAGCCGTGCCTTGCGCTTCTCCTTGGCCTGCAAAACAAAAAGCCCGTTTCCGGGCTTTTTGTCGCAAAGATCGTTTGTGGTGCGGGGCGCATATTATAGCGAGGGCAGCCCCAGCAGCACTCTGGCAGAAATGGCCACCTGCATGAGCACCTGGGAGATGTCCTTGACGGCCTGCATGCTCTTGGATTCCACCTTGGGCAGCACCAGTATCTGGTCGCCGGCCGAAATGTGGCTGCCGCCCTGCGTCACCGAGCCGTTCTGGTGCATCACAAGAATCTTGTCGCTGTCCGCGCGGTTGGTCAGGCCGCCCGCGCTCTTGATGTAGTCGTCCGAATCCTTCTTCTTGGCCCAGAGCATGGCCTGGGGAACCATGACCTCGCCGCTGACCAGCACAACGTCGCTCTTGGTGGGAATGACGATGATGTCGCCTTCCTCCAGGCTCAGGTCGGCCTTGTCCGGGCCGCCTTCAAGCACCACCACGCCTTCTGGTTCCACAGCCTTGGCGCGCTCCACGAACTTGGACACCATTTCGGCTTCCTTGGCGCGTATCTGCGCTTCATCGGTACTGGCCGAAGAGGCGGTGAGGGCGGTTTCTTCCAGGCGGCGCAGGGAGTCGGCAATGGCTTTCTTCTGCCTGACGGCCACGCTTTTGCGCTTGATGTACATGGCGTCAAGGTTGGCGCGCTCCGGCTCCACGGCAATAAAGTTCTTCACGTCGCGCAGGCGCGCGCCCTGGCGTACGGGAAAGCGCGAAGCGCCGCGCACCGCGCCCTGGACTTCAATCATTATGGTGTTGCCCGATGCGTCGGCGATGAACTGCACCTTGTCGCCGTCTTCAAGGCGCAGGTTGCGCAGGTCTTTCAGGGGCAGATATGTGCTGTAGGGCGCGCCGTTGCGTGTGCCGTTGAGCGTGATGTGCGAGGCGCGGCTTTCGGGTTCGGCCAGATCGATGAGAGCCGCCCCGGTGGCCTGCCCCTTGGGAAATTCAAAAAGTGCCGCATTGCGCACCACGCCCGTGGCCGTGATTGTGGGGCCTTTTTCACCCACCACCAGCGTATCGCCGTCCTGCAGCCGCACGGCGGGCAGTACGCCCTTGCGAGCAAAGGGGTAAAGATCAAGGTTGGCTACGGATTTTCCGTCGCGCATAAGATGGATGTCGCGGTAGCTTCCGCGCACAGGGTCAAGGCCGCCTGCCTTGTCCAGAAAGCTGAGCATGGGATCGTTGGGGCCGCCGGTGTAGCTGCCGGGGCGGGCTACGCCGCCGGTCACAAAGATGGACACGGGGCGGGCGTCCAGGGGGGCGGCGTAGATCTGCACGTCGGGGTGCCCGTTGGCGGACAGCTTGCTGCGCAGGGCGTCAATCAGCTTGTCGTAGGCAAGCCCCGCTGCGGGCATATCACCCACTTCGGGCAGGTTCATGTGCCCGTCCGGCCCCACGGTCAGGGTGCGGTCGACGTTAAGGTCGCCACCCCACAGACGCACCACCACCCGGTCGCCGGGAGCGATGACGGAGCCTTCCTTGTTGTGGGCGAAATTGCCCTGAAAAAGATTGGCAGCGTACGGCCGCACGTTGTCATCGGCCCGGGCTGCTCCACAAAGGGTCAACAGCGCCAAGATAGCGAGAAAGTAGTGTTTTTGCAGCATGGTGTTCCAAAGGATAAGACGCGCGGTTTCGCGGCTGAGCCGCGCCGCGCGCCTGCAATAGTTACGGGGTCAGCCCCCGCTGAAATTACGGCTTGGAGATGCCCTGTCCCCACACTCTGGGAGCCATGATCCATCGTCCCTGTTCGTCCTGGCAGATAACCACCACTTCGGCTTCTTTTTGCCCGGCCAGTACTGTGCCGCGTTTGCAGTTTTCACCCTTGGCCGAGGTGAAGACTTCGTCAACGCTCACGTTTACGCCCTGGCCGAACTGTACGTCGTCCACAACAGTGGTCTGGCCGGGGGTGGAAAGTATCATGAAGTTTTCCACAGGGCCAGGGGGTGTTTCAGCCTTTTGCGGGTTTTCGCCAAAGCCGCAGGCGGCCAGGGGCAGGGTGAGAAAAAGTGCGGCAGCCAGGGTGGCCAGCTGGTGAAAGCGCTGAGTGCGTAACGTACCGAGGTTTGTGTTCATGCGGACTCCTGGCGGCGGCGAGTCGCTGCGCCATGATCATCTGACGTGATTTCGGATCATTTTCTTCCACTCCCTGTCGCAGAGAATGCGGGCTCTGTCAATTCCCGCAGGGTACTATACCTTTTAACTAAGGTTTAATAGTCACGCTTTTTGCTAAAACAGGGAAAATAAAAAAGTAACACATAAGATACCAGTTGCTTATTGTGTCCACACTTTATAAATCCTGAATTTTATTTTGCATTTTGTTGTGAGGGTGGTATTATCTGCCTAATCTGTGCATCAGATCAAGCACCATTCAGGAGTATTCATGGCAAAACCTTGCATGAAAACCATTCACGTTCATGACGCAGTGGGCAGTGTTCTTTGTCACGATATAACGCGGATTGTGCCCGGTGAGAGCAAGGGGCCGGTCTTCAGCAAAGGCCATGTGGTACGGCCCGAAGATATCAAGGTGCTGCTCGAAGTAGGCAAGGAGCATCTTTATGTTTTCGAACCGCTCCCCGGCATGGTTCATGAAAATGACGCCGCCGCCCGCATTGTGGCCGCCACGGCGGGCAAAAATCTTGTGGCCGGGGAACCCAAGGAAGGGCGCATCAATCTCTCTGCCGCATGTGACGGCCTGTTGCGTATTGATGTGCCCGCGCTGACCAAAATCAACAGCCTGGGCGAAATTACCATAGCCACGCTGCACAGCATGCAGTTTGTGGCCAAGGGGCGGGCTGTGGCAGGCACGCGCGTGGTGCCGCTCATGATTGAAGACGAAAAGCTCCGTCGCATGGAGTCCATCATCAGCGGCCCCGTCATGGAGGTGCTGCCTCTTGCGCACGCCAAAGTGGGCGTGGTGACCACTGGCAGTGAAGTGTACTACGGCCGCATTCAGGACGCCTTTGGGCCAGTGCTGCAAAAAAAGTTCGCCAAACTGGGCAGCACTGTCATGGGGCAGACCCTCACCAGTGATGAGGTGTCCATGACGGCATCCGCCATTGTGGATTTTTTGCATCAGGGCGCGGACATGATCGTGGTCACGGGCGGCATGTCCGTTGACCCGGACGACCGCACGCCCACGGCCATCCGCGCTTCCGGGGCGGAAGTGCTCAGTTACGGCGCGCCGGTATATCCGGGGGCCATGTTTCTTCTGGCCTATGCAACCGGGCCGCGCGGCCCTGTGCCCGTTCTGGGGCTGCCGGGCTGCGTCATGTACCACAAGGCCAGTATTTTCGACCTGGTGGTGCCGCGCCTGTTGGCCGGCATCAAGGTCACGCCCGAAGATGTGGCGGCCATGGGGCACGGCGGTTTTTGCTCTGGTTGCCCTGAGTGCACGTACCCCATGTGCCCTTTTGGCAAATAGAGGCGCGGGCGCAACGGTATCACGGTCAAAATATCATGCTGTTTCTGGATGAGCAGCACGGCGTACTCGCCGGTCAGTCACGGCCCTGAGCGCGGATATCCCGCGTCGGCATATACACAGGCATTTATTAATAAAGGAGTCGCGCATGGAACCAAAAACTCTTGTAGTGAACGGCATTCCCCGGCGTTTGCTGGTCAGCCCCAATGATACTCTGGTGGACGTGCTGCGCAGCCAGTTGCAGCTCACCAGCGTCAAGGTTGGCTGCGGCAAAGGGCAGTGCGGCGCTTGTACCGTCATCGTTGACGGCAAGGTGTCGCGCGCCTGCATCATCAAGATGAGCCGCGTGGCTGACAATGCAGCCATAACCACTCTTGAAGGTGTCGGTACGCCCGCCAACCTGCATCCCCTGCAGCACGCCTGGATTCAGCACGGCGCGGCGCAGTGCGGTTTTTGCACCCCCGGTTTCATCGTGTCGGCCAAGGCTTTGCTGGACGAGAACATCAAGCCCAGCCGTGAAGACGTGCGCGACTGGTTCCAGAAGAACCACAATATCTGCCGTTGTACGGGCTACAAGCCCCTGGTGGACGCCGTCATGGACGCGGCCGCCATCATGCGCGGCGAAAAAACCGTTGAAGAAATCAGCTTCAAGATGCCTGCCGACGGCCGCATCTGGGGCACCACCATTCCCCGTCCCAGCGCTGTGGCCAAGGTCACGGGCGTGGCCGAATTCGGCGCGGACGCTGCCGTGCGCATGCCTGAAGACACCCTGCATCTGGCCCTGGCCCAGGCCAAGGTTTCCCATGCCCTCATCAAGGGCATCGACACCGCCGAGGCCGAAAAGATGCCCGGCGTGGTCAAGGTGCTGACCCACAAGGACGTGAAGGGCAAAAACCGCATCACGGGCCTTATCACCTTCCCCACCAACAAGGGTGACGGTTGGGAACGTCCCATCCTTAACGACCAGAAGATCTTCCAGTACGGCGATGCCCTGGCCATCGTTTGTGCCGACTCCGAAGCCAATGCGCGCGCCGCCGCTGAAAAGGTCAAGTTTGACCTGGAGCTGCTGCCCGAATACATGAGCGCTCCCGAAGCCATGGCCCCTGACGCCATTGAAATCCACCCCGGCACCCCCAACGTCTATTATGACCAGTTTGAAGAAAAGGGCGAAGATACGGCTCCCTTCTTCAACGATCCCAATAACGTGGTGATCGAGGGCAGCTACTACACCCAGCGCCAGCCGCACCTGCCCATCGAACCCGACGTGGGTTACGGCTACATCAACGAGCAGGGCCAGGTGGTCATCCACTCCAAGTCCATCGGTCTTCACCTGCACGCGCTCATGATCGCTCCCGGTCTGGGCCTGGAATTCCCCAAGGATCTCGTGCTGGTGCAAAACACCGCGGGCGGCACCTTCGGCTACAAGTTCAGCCCCACCATGGAAGCGCTCATCGGCGTGGCCGTCATGGCCACCGGTCGTCCCTGCCACCTGCGCTACAACTATGAGCAGCAGCAGAACTACACCGGCAAGCGTTCGCCTTTCTGGACCACGCTGCGTTACGCGGCCACCAAGCAGGGCAAGATTCTCGCCATGGATACGGACTGGAGCGTTGACCACGGCCCCTATTCCGAATTCGGCGACCTGCTCACCCTGCGCGGTGCGCAGTACATCGGCGCTGGTTACGGCATTGCCAACATTCGCGGCCAGGGCCGCACCGTTGCCACCAACCACTGCTGGGGCGCGGCTTTCCGTGGTTACGGCGCGCCGGAATCGGAATTCCCCTCTGAAGTGCTCATGGACGAACTGGCTGAAAAGCTCGGCATGGATCCCTTCGAACTGCGCGCCCTGAACTGCTATAAGGAAGGCGACACCACGCCCTCTGGCCAGGTTCCTGAAGTCATGAGCCTGCCTGAAATGTTCGATAAAATGCGCCCCTACTATGAAGAATCCAAAAAGCGCGTGAAGGAGCGTTCCACCGCCGAAGTCAAGCGCGGCGTGGGCATCGCCCTTGGCGTGTACGGCGCTGGCCTTGACGGGCCGGACACCTCCGAAGCCTGGGTTGAACTCAATATGGACGGCAGCGTGACCGTGGGCAACTCCTGGGAAGACCACGGCCAGGGCGCTGACGCCGGTTCGCTGGGCACGGCCCACGAAGCTCTGCGTCCCCTGAAGATCGCCCCTGAAAACATTCACCTGCTCATGAACGACACCAGCAAGACCCCCAACTCCGGTCCTGCGGGCGGTTCGCGTTCACAGGTGGTCACGGGCAACGCCATCCGCGTGGCCTGCGAAATGCTCATTGAAGGCATGCGCAAGCCCGGCGGCGGCTTCTTTACTCCTGAAGAAATGAAGGCCGAAGGCCGCCCGCTGCACTATGACGGCAAGTGGAGCGCCCCCGCCAAGGACTGCGACGGCAAGGGCCAGGGTTCGCCTTTCGCCTGCTACATGTACGGTCTGTTCCTGTCCGAAGTGGCTGTTGAAGTGGCCACCGGCAAAGCTACCGTTGAAAAGATCGTCTGCGTGGCCGACATCGGCACCCTCTGCAACAAGCTTGTGGTTGACGGTCAGATCTACGGCGGCCTCGCCCAGGGCGTTGGTCTTGCTCTTACCGAAGATTACGAAGACCTCAAGAAGCACAGCACCATGGGCGGTTCGGGCGTTCCCAGCATCAAGATGATCCCCGACGATATGGAAATCGTGTATGTGCAGACCCACCGCAAGGACGGCCCCTTCGGCGCATCCGGTGTGGGCGAAATGCCCCTCACCGCCCCGCATGCGGCCATCATCAACGGCATCTACAATGCCTGCGGCGCGCGCATCCGGCATTTGCCCGCACGTCCTGAAAAGGTCTTGGAGGCCATGCCCAAGTAGGGTAAGGTTGTAACAAAGGAAAAATCCGGGAGGAGGGCCGCAGCGTCTGGCAGCGCCATACCCGCTGTATCCCTCCTTCCGGGCCCTCACCCGCAAAGATCACTGGTTTGTCTGGCGCGCAGGGGTACAGACTCTTGTGGCGTATTGTCCATACGTTTGAGCGGGGTTTTCGGGGGCTCCCCCGAAAATCCCGCTACCTTTTTGCGGCAGGGAACATGCCAGGGCTTGCAGCCACGGCGCGCAGCCTGGATTGCGAAAGCTCTTGTTGCCCTTATTTCACACTAGCCGGTTTTGCAGTGAGTTTACGCCATGATGGATCAAAAGCGTCTGCACGAGATTGAAGCCCGCTGTACACAGGAAAGCCCCCCGCGCTGCCGCGAAGCCTGTCCTTTCGATCTGGACGTACGCACCTTCATGGCGCGTATGGCCGAGGGCAAGCCCGGCGAGGCCCGTAAGCTTGTGGAGCGCCATCTGCCGTTGCCCGGTACCATGGCGCGCCTTTGTGACGCCCCGTGTGAAAATGTCTGTCTGCGGCGCGACCTTGGCGGCAGCATCGCCATGCACGGCCTTGAGCTTGCCTGCATGCTGGCGGTCGGCCCACAGGGCCGCCCATTGCCCCTGCCGCCCAAACGCTTCAGCATAGCCATCCTTGGGGCGGGTCTGGCTGGCCTCGCGGCTGCCTGGGATCTTTCGCGCAAGGCGTATCCCGTAACGGTATACCATGCCGGAACGCCCGGCCAGGCAGTGCTTGAGGCCTATCCGCAACTGCGCAACGAGGGCGACGGGGCCTTTGCCAAGGATTTTCTGGCCGAAGATATGGAACTTCTGGTGCGCCAGAAGGTGCAGTTTGTTGCTGCCGATCTGGATCAGGCCCTGCTGGACAAGGCGGTTGCGGAATACGCGGGCGTGCTTGTGGATGCGGGCGCGGCCCCGGCTCTGGCTCCTGACGCTGCGGATATGGACGAGGAAACCCTGCACTGGCGTGACACTGTCTGCTGTGCTGGCTGGCCCAGCGTGACGCCCACGGGGCACAGTTTTGCCTCATCGTCGCGCCAGGCCGGACAGGGACGCCGCGCCGCCCAGACGCTGGAACGCCTGACCAGTGGCGTGTCCCTTACCGCCGCACGCAACAAGGAGCAGGGCGCATTGCACACGGATCTGCGCGGCATTGCGCCCGTACCGCGTGTGGAGCCTGCCGCCGTCGTGTATACTGCCGACGAGGCCGTGGCGGAAGCTGCCCGCTGCCTGCAGTGCGAATGCATGATCTGCGTGCGCGAATGCGTCTATCTGCAAAAATACAAAGGCTATCCGCGCGTTTATGCGCGGCAGGTTCACAACAACGCCTCCATCGTCAAGGGCCTGCATACTGCCAATGCCCTGATCAACGGCTGCGCCCTGTGCGGCCAGTGTGAAGAGCTTTGCCCCGAAAATTTTTCCATGGCCGAGCTTTGCCTCTCCGCGCGTGAGGATATGGTGGAGAGAGGCTATATGCCCCCCACCGCCCACGAATTTGCCCTGGAGGATATGGAAAGCGCCTCCGGCCCGGAATGCGCCCTTGTGTTGCCCGACACTTCACTGCCTTCTGGCCGTGATCCGTCATGGCTGTTTTTCCCCGGCTGCCAGCTTGCGGCTTCACGCGGGGAGCAGGTGGCCCAGGTGTACGCCCTGCTGCGCGAACGCATGGCAGCAAGCCCCGAACCCGGCGTGGCCCTCATGCTCTCCTGTTGCGGCATTCCGGCCCGGTGGGCCGGACGGGCCAGCCTTTTTGCCGAGCATACCGCAAAACTGCGGCAGACGTGGGAAAGCCTCGGCAAACCGCGCATAATGGCGGCCTGTTCGTCCTGTCTTGCCGCTCTGCGCGAATCCCTGCCCGAGGCGCAAGCCCTGTCGCTTTGGGAGGTTATGGATCAGATGGGCCTGCCTGAGGGGCCGCTGCCGTCCTCGCTCCCGCAGTCTGGTGGAAGGGCGGCGTCTTCCGGCGATCCGGCCATGGCCGGAGGCTGCGGCTCTGGCCTGCCCGAGGTTTTTTCCATTCAGGATCCCTGCACGGCGCGGCACGACAAAGCGTGGCTCGCGGCGGTGCGCAGTCTGGCCCAAAGAGCGGGAGCGCGTGTTGAAGAGCCGCGCCTCACCGGAGCGTCCACAGCCTGCTGCGGCTATGGCGGCCTTGTGTGGTGCGCCCAGCCCGAACTTGCGGATGCCATGGCCGCACACCGCTCAGGGGAACTGCCCCATG
>NZ_JAVESS010000026.1 GCF_034006445.1 Desulfovibrio sp.
TTGCTCGGTCAGGCGAGCGGTCACAAGCCCCTGCAGGGAGAATGCATTTTGAACGAAACCATTGACGATCTTACAGTACAGTTTGAAGAAAACGGCCAGATCATTGTGAATGAACTGGACAAGGTTGTGCTGAGCAAGGGGCTGTGGACCACCATACTTTTCCGCTACCAGCAGTGGCAGCCTGAAAAGGACGATTTTGGCCCGGATGTGTATGTTATCCGGCGGTACAAAAAGTCCGGCGGCGAGTACCGCCAGCAGTCCAAATTTACCATCTCCAGCGCGGAGCAGGCCCGCAAGATTGTGGACGCGCTCAGCAGCTGGATAAACTAGACGCTGTCGTCGCAAGCGCCTTTCCAGTTGTTTTTGCGATAAATTTCGCCCTGATATGACTGGAAATTCATCTCGCGACACCACTGTCCGGGAGCTTCACGGCAGCATTGCTCGGCGGCTGTGCGCCAAACGCCGCAAAAACGGCGAGCCGCAGGTTCTTACCTGCGGCTCGCCGTTTTTGCTGGATTTGCTGCGCCCTATAGCATGAGGACGCCCGCTTGCGTAACCGCGCAAATAACTTACGTCTCTGGGGCGGGCGACTGCTCAGGCGGCCATGTTCAAAATTTCTGTGAATGCAGGTGGCGTATCGTCTTGAAGGCGCTGCTTCCAATATCCCCGCTCCAGAATCAGAAACCAACCTTGTACTAAACCGTACTCCAATAAGAGTTTTAGGGGGAGGGGGTGTGGGGGAGGAGACCCTTTTGCAAAAGGGTCCCTCCCCCACAAAGCTTTTCCAATCTTCAATCTCCAATCTTCAATCTTCAATCTTCTAGATCTACAGCATTTTGCTTTTGAAACACTCCCTGTTTCAACGCATCATTCAGGCGAAAAACGTGGTTTTCGCCTGAATCCACGCCACTTCGTGGCGGCTGCCGCCTTCGCGTCAGCAGGGCAATTTCAAAGTGAAATTGCCCTAAAGCGCCGCCGCCTGGCCGTCGCCGCGCGGGTCTGCGGCCCCCTGCCAGACGCCGTTGGGCCGCCGCAGTATGGCCCCGGCGTGTCCCATCAGTTCCGTGAAGTCGTCCATGCGCCGCACCACGTGCCCGCGCCGGGTCAATTCCTGTGCGACGCTTTCAGGGATGCGCCCTTCAAGCTTGAGGTCGTTGGATTCTTCGCCCCAGCTTCGGCCCAGCAGCCAGCGCGGCGCGTTGACGGCGTCCTGCGGGCTCATGCCAAAATCCACAATGCGCGTGGTCATGGCCGCTATGGTCTGGGGCTGGCCGTCGCCGCCCATGCTGCCGTACACAAGGTGGGGCTGGCCGTCCTTGAGCAGCATGGCGGGCGTCAGGGTGTGCAGGGTGCGTTTGCCCGGCAGCAGGCAGTTGACGTGCCTGGGGTCAAGGGCAAAGGCGCAGCCCCTGTTTTGCAGCACAAAGCCCGCGTTGTCCGCCACCACGCCCGAACCGAACTCATGATAGATGCTTTGGATGAGCGACACCGCGTTGCCTGCCGCGTCCACAGCGCCCAGCCAGATGGTGTCGCCGCCGGGGGGCAGGGGGGGCAGGGCGTCGGCGCGCCTGTCCATGTGGATGCGCGCCGCCTGCTGCCTGCCGTGTTCAGGGGAAAGCAGGCGCTGTGTGGGGATGTGGGCAAAGTCGGGATCCGTCAGGTAGTGCTGGCGGTCGATGAAGGCCTCGCGGGTGGCTTCAGCCATGACGTGATAGTAGTCGGCAGTGCCCTCGCCAAGAATATCAACATCCATCTGATTGAGGATATTGAGAATCTCCAGTGTGGCCAAACCCTGACAGTTGGGCGGCGGCGTGCAGGCCGTATAACCTCGGTAGTCCACACGCAGGGGTTCGGTCCAGTCAGCGGTGTGGCTGGCGAGGTCCTTGTGCGTGAGCAGGCCGCCCTGCTGCTGCATGGCCTTGATGATGGCCCTCGCCGTGTGGCCTTCATAGAATTCCCGGGGGCCGTTGGCGGCCAGTCGGGCCAGGGTTTCGGCCAGTTGCGGCTGGCGCATGACAGCGCCAAAGCCCGGCGGGTGCCCTTCGGGCGTAAAGTACAGGCTGCGGAAGTCCTCGGACTGATGCAGGCTGTAGTTCGGCTTGCCGCTGCTCACCAGGGCCAGACCGTTGGCCAGGGAGTGTGACACGGCAAATCCGTGGGTTGCGTGTTCCTGCGCCGGGGCCAGCAAATCGGCCCAGTTCAGGGGCGAGGTCATGATTTTTTTGCTGTGGTCAAAAGCCGCGCCCCAGCCGGATACCGCGCCCGGAACGGTCAGAGCCGCCAGCGGGCCGCGCGTGGGCACGGTTTTGTGGCCGCGCTCTGCGTAGAGGGCGGCGGTGGCGGCCTGCGCTGCCCGGCCGCTGCCGTTGAGCGCGCGCAGGCTTTGCGTGGCCGCATCATAGATGAGCCAGAAGTTGTCGCCGCCAAGGCCGCACATGTGGGGGTAGACCACGGAAAGCACGGCGGCTGCGGCAATGGCCGCATCCACGGCCGTGCCGCCCTTGCGCAGGATGTCGCGTCCCGCCTGGGAGGCCAGATAGTGGGGGCTTGTGACCATGCCCCGCACACTCAGGGGGTTGCTGGCCGTGGAAGACGTGAAGGAATATCGGTGCCTGGATTGCATTGTGACCTCGTGCTGGCTGTCCCACAGGGATTCCGGCGCACGGGCGCGCCGAAGATGTTTCGCGGGCAGTATGCCACAGGAGGGCACAAGGAGCAAAGGAAGGGACGTGGCCCGGGCGCAGGCGGGGGCAGAGAGGTTTTTAAATGGAGTGATGCGGAAGGATGCTGTCTCGTGACACCCGTGTCAGAGAAGAAAACTCGGTGTGTTGCACCCCACTGCAATAAAGATTTTAGGGGGAGGGGGCGTGGGGGAGGAGACCCTTTTAGACCAGATTAACTTTGAAATGCTTTACATTTCAAAGTTGTCATTCAGCCGAAAATGCGATTTTCGGCTGAATCCACGCCACGTTGTGGCGCGCTGCACGCTCGTGCAGCGTTAGAGCGTTTAACTTTTTTCAAAGTTAAATGCTCTAAAAAAGGGTCCCTCCCCCACAAAGTATTCCAAAATGACATTACATTGAGGCTACGCGCCCTCTGCGGCTCTGGCCGCCTCGTCGGGGTACAGGGCCTCGATGCCCGCCAGAAAGTCGGTATAGCGTCCTTCCACAATGGCCTGCCGCGCGTTACGGGCAAGGTCAAGAAAATAGGTCAGGTTGTGCAGGGAGTTGAGCCGGAAGGACAGCAGCTCCTGGCTGGCGTACAAATGCCGCAGATAGGCGCGGGAAAAGGTGCGGCAGGTGTAGCAGCTGCAGTTGGGGTCCAGGGGGCCGTCGTCTTCGGCAAACTGCTTGCGCCTGATGTTGATCTTGCCTTGGGAGGTGTAGAGCGTGCCGTTGCGGGCATTGCGGGTGGGCAGCACGCAGTCGAACATGTCCACCCCGGCGTTGATGCCGTTGGCTATGTCCAGCGGGGTGCCGACGCCCATGAGGTAGCGGGGCTTGTATTCGGGCAGCAGGGGGGCTGTGTGGTAGAGCAGGTCGTACATCTGCGCCTTGGGTTCGCCCACGGAAAGGCCGCCGATGGCGAAGCCGTCAAAATCGATGCCGCAGAGTTCTTCAACCGAGCGTTTGCGCAGGTCTTTGTGAAAGCCGCCCTGGGTAATGCCGAACAGCAGATTGTGCGCCGTGCCCGCAGGGTAGGCCGCTCTGGCGCGCTGGGCCCAGCGAGTGGTAAGGGCCAGGGATTTTTCGGTATAGTCGTAGTCAGCGCCGTAGGGCACGCACTCGTCCAGCACCATCATGATGTCCGAATTGAGATTGCGCTGGATTTGCAGCACCTTTTCGGGCGTGAAAAGGTGGCGTGATCCGTCAAGGTGGGAGCGAAACTCCACCCCTTCTTCGCGGATTTTGCGCAGGGAGCTGAGGCTGAAAACCTGAAAGCCGCCGCTGTCCGTAAGAATGGCGCCGGGCCAGGAGGCGAATTCGTGCAGGCCGCCACGTCGGGCCACCAGTTCATCGCCGGGCCGCAGGTACAGGTGGTAGGTGTTCCCCAGGATGACAGGCGCGCCGATGGCCGCCAGATCGTCGGGCGCAATGGCCTTGACCGAGCCCACTGTGCCCACGGGCATAAAGATGGGCGTGGGGATGACGCCGTGAGCCGTGCGCAAAAGTCCTGCACGTGCGGCCCCGTCCCGGTGTTCTATGGTAAAGATGGAATCAGACATGCCGCGCACACTATCTGCAAGCGGCGCCGGATGCAAGGGCCGCCGGATGCGCCGGATGCAAGGGCCGCCGGATGTGCCGGGTGCGCGGGCCGCCGGATGCGCCGGATGCGCGGGCCGCCGGATGTGCCGGGCGCAAGTGGATGGCGGGTTGCGAAGACAGGCTGGCGCAGTTACGAGCGGGGAATTGCTATGGGCTGGCGCTACGGGCCACCGGCTGTGCGGGCTGGCGCGGCTGCGCGGGCTGTTGCGGCGAGTTGGCGCGGTCGTGTGCGGGGAACTGCTGCGGGCTGACGCTACGGGCCGACCCGGCTGCGGCCTGCTGACAGCGGGGCTGGCGCTATGAACTGGCCTGGCTTGCACGGCGGTTGCCGCCGGGGTTGACCAGCGCCTGAAGGCGCGTTTGTACGGACGGCAAACCGGCCGTCTGGCACAGTGGAGACCGTTTGACAGAAGTCGAATAACTGCATACACGAACAGACATATACAGGCACACCAAGGCCTCTTTGCACCAGTTATGGGGAGTCCCCTGCGCGAGGAAGGAGAATGCTTTTTTTTAGCCGCTTTATGCGTCTTTCCGGCCAGAAGACAGCCCCAGTACACAGGGCTTCTGCCGTGGCCCTGTTGCGCGCGGCTTTGGCGCACCATGTCTGTGTGGAAGTGCTGTTCACTGACCGCAACCGTCAGATGGACAATGTGTACTGCCGCATCATGGCGCTGCAGGACAAAAGCCTTCGCCTCATGTCCACCACCAAGTTTTTGCCGGACGCGCTCAACGGCGAGCAGTGTCTGCTGTATTTCAATCTTCCCCGTACGTTCCTCATCAATACATTAAAGATGTCGCCCGGTCAGGCGCGGGCCGGTTTTTTGTGCAAGACCCGCATCATCCATAATCATCTGGAACCCGAAAAGCGCTTTTGCGAAATAGAGGTCGCCATACCTCAGGCATATGTGCAGCGCAGCCTGCGCAAGCACGAGCGGGTCTTTCCCTCACAGGGAATGGTGAAGACCGTGGATTTGTGGCTGCGTGGCAAGCTGCCCAAACATTGGCGCGAACTGGGGCCTGCGGACTTTACTTTCAGGGTGGACGAGCCTTCACGGCTGAAACTCGTCAATATTTCTGCCAGCGGGGCGCGCATTGAAGTTGAAGAAGTGGAAGAGAGCGAACGCTTCCAGAGGCTTACGGGAACGCAAATGCTGCTCTGCGTCGTGCTCAGCGGGCCGGGGCGCAAGCGTTGCGTCGCGCCTGTGGTCTGTCACTGTGTGGAAAGCCTGTACAGCGGCACCTTGCGGCGGCTTTCGCTCCGGCTGCGTTTTCTTCAGGTATGGCAGACCGATGGCTGTGGTCACGGAGCGTGGGACAGGGTGGCCGAGGACGGCGTGGCGACCCTGTGCGACTGGATCAATAACGATTTTTGCCTGCTGACCGAAAAGCCCTCACGATGTCCCTGATTTTTAGAAAAACACTGCTTAGAGCAATGTAACTTTTACATTGCTCTGACGGCTGCGTGAGCAGACGTTCGCTTGGAAGGCGTACGCGCAGTTTATCTGCGCGGTTAATCTGCGCGGTTAAACGCCGTAGTGAGCGTGCCTTAACCTTTGAGAATGTATATTCTAAAAGTTAATCTGCTTTAGAGCAGATCAACTTTGAAATGTTTCACATTCCAAAGTTTTCATTCAGCCGGAAATCGCGTTTTCAGCTGAACCCACGCCACGTTGTGGCGCGCTGCACTCTCGTGCAACGTTAGAGCATTTACATTTTTTCAAAGTTAAAATGCGCTAAATAGCCTCCTGGAAGCGCGCAGTTGTTTCGCTTGGCAAGGCGCGATCTTTTTTCAAGCAGAAGTGGACTCTTCCGTCCTCACTGTTTCAAAAAAAGTGAAGCAAAGCCGCCAAGCGGAATACATCAACATGCCTTGCCCGGCCTGCACCGGGCTTTGAGGCCTGCCCCCCCTGCACCGCGTCTGCCCGCATCACCCGGCTTTGAGCCATGCCCGCAGCGCCCGGTGGTCATTTGCGCCGCCGGGGCTTGACAGCGCTCATGCCGGGCAGTATACAACTCGTTCCTTGCTCGTACCCGTGTGTGCGGGCTGTCAATCCAAAAGGAGAACCACAATGCGGAAATTTGAAACCCTGCTGCTCCTTTCACCGGAGCTTTCCGCCGAAAACCGCGAGGGCATCGTAAACACCCTCACAGCGGTTATCGAGCGTGAAAAGGGCACCATGGAAGAAGTGGACAACTGGGGCATGCGCGATCTCGCCTACCCGGTGCGCAAGCTGATGCGCGGTTACTATGTGCGTCTCGTGTACCAGAGCCCGGCTACCCTGGTGGCCGAACTGGAACGCAACATTCGCATGACTGACGGCATCTTCAAGTTTGTGACCGTCAAGCTGGCCGATGAAGTGGCCGGGGAGGTTGCATAAATGGCGTTCAAGAAAAAATTTGCCCCTCGTCGCAAGTTCTGCCGCTTCTGCGCAGACAAAGACCTGCCCCTGAACTACAAGCGTGCTGATATCCTGCGCGACTTCATCACCGAACGCGGCAAGATCATCGCCCGTCGCATCACTGGCACCTGCGCGCATCACCAGCGCCTGTTGACCCGTGAAATCAAGCGTGCCCGTCAGATGGCCCTGCTCATCTACACCGCTACGCACGATTCCGGCGTCAAGAAAAAGAGCAACATCTAGGAGGCGCATATGAAACTGATACTTCGCGCCGACGTAGAAAACCTCGGCAGTCTTGGTGATGTGGTTGAAGTCAAGCCCGGTTATGGCCGCAACTTTCTGTTGCCCCAGGGCCTGGCCATGGTGGCCTCTCAGGCCAATCTGAAAGTTTTTGAGCAGGAGCGCAACAAGCTCCAGGCCCGCATGGATTCCCTGCGTGGCGAAGCTCAGGAAATGCAGGCCCGTCTTGAAGCCCTTGAAGTGGTCATTACCATGCATGTGGGCGACAATGACAAGCTGTACGGTTCCGTTACCACCACCATCATCGGCGACGCCATCGCCGCCCTTGGTGTGGATGTTGACCGCCGTCGCATTCTTATGGACGCTCCTATCCGCACCCTGGGCGAACACCCGGTGCGCATCCGTCTGCATCCCAGCGTTATCGCAGTGGTGCCGGTGAAGGTAGTGTCCGACCACCAGTCCTTTGAAGAGCCCGCTCCTGCAGCTCCCGCTGAAGAAGCCGAGGCCTCCGAATAGGGGATGTAGTGGTTTCCCACGGTGATCATGGCTCCGCCCCCGGCCCCGAGGCCGGGGGCGCGCCTTTTGGGCAGAACGGCTCTGGCCGTGGCTCAAGGGGTGGGCAGCAGGGGCAGGGTGGCTTCAAGGGCCGCCAGGGCAGCCAGGGCAGCGCCGCTGACAGGGCTGAGGCCGATCTGCTGCGCCGTGTGCCGCCCCACAGTGTGGAATCGGAGCAGGCCGTTCTTGGCGGCGTGCTCATGCGCCCCCAGCTCATGCACTCCATTGTGGACCAGCTGGCGGCCGAAGATTTTTATCTGCCAGCCCACGTTACCATCTACAACGCCTTTCTTGAGCTTTACCGCAAATCCGCACCCATAGACCTGCTGTCCACTGCAGAAATGCTCAAGAGCCGCAGCGCGCTTGAAGAAGCGGGCGGGGCCGTCTATCTTGGTGATCTGGCCCAGGCCGTCGTGTCGGGAGCCAATGCCGAATACTACGCCACCATCGTGCGCGACAAAGCCTTGCAGCGCGGCCTCATTGAAGCCTGCTCGGGCATTATCACCAACTGCTACGACGCCTCCCTTGAAGTGGGAACCCTGCTCGACGAGTCGGAGCAGGCGGTTTTCGCCATTTCGCAGCGCACCTCCGGGCGCGACTTCACCCCCACGCGCGAGCTGCTGGACAAGGTTTTTGACAACCTTTCCCGCCTGGCCGATGCCAAGGACGTCATCACCGGCGTCACCACAGGCTACACCCGGCTGGACAAGCTCACCGCCGGGCTCCAGGCGTCGGATCTCGTCATCGTGGCTGCCCGCCCCAGTATGGGCAAGACGGCCTTTGCCATGTGCATGGCCCTGCACGCCGCCGTGCGCCAGAATGTGCCCGTGGCCGTGTTCTCGCTGGAAATGAGCAAGGAGCAGCTCATGCAGCGCATGCTGGCTGTGTGGGGCAAGGTGGATCTTTCCAAGCTGCGCCGCCCGTCCATGCTCACGGACGAAGACTGGCAGCGCCTGTACACCGCCGCGGACGTGGTGGCCCGCGCACCCATATTTATTGACGATACGCCCGCCCTGACCACGCTCGAACTGCGCGCCCGCGCCCGCCGCCTCAAGGCGGACAAGGGGCTGGGCATGGTGGTGGTGGACTATCTACAACTCATGCGCACCAGCCGCCGCACCGATTCGCGTGAACTGGAAATTTCGGACATCTCCCGCTCCCTCAAGGGGCTTGCCAAGGAAATGCAGGTGCCCGTGGTCGCTCTTTCGCAGCTGAACCGCAAGGTCGAAGAACGCAGCGACAAAAGGCCCATGCTTTCGGACTTGCGCGAATCCGGCGCTATCGAGCAGGACGCCGACGTAATCATGTTTGTCTACCGCGACGACGTGTACAAATTCGTCAAACCCGCCGAGCGCCCGCCACAGGGCGTGGCCGAAATCATCATTGGCAAGCAGCGTAACGGCCCTGTGGGCGTCGCTGAACTCATGTACCTGTCGCCATACACCTCCTTTGAGGATATGGCCCCCGACTGGTCGCCGCCTCCGTCTGAAGGCGGCTAGACAGTGTCGTCACGAGCGCCTTTTCAGGCATCTCTCTGTCGAACTTCTCCTTTTATTCCGGTCGAGTACCATCAGAGTACACGCCCTGCATAAAAGGTTTGTTCTCCTTGGTATGACTGAAAATTCATCTCATGAGCACACTGTCTGGCATCCCTCAGGATTAGAGCTTTTTTGTGGGGGAGGGACCCTTTTGCAAAAGGGTCTCCTCCCCCACACCCCCTCCCCCTAAAATCCTTATTTGCAGCGCCCTTGGTTCAGGCATGCCCCCATCGGTGGCGTTTTTGGCGCTGACCCCCTTTTGGGGTTCATGCGCTCTCAACGCTGGTCACCCTCAAGACTCCTCACCCTCAAGACTGCTCACTTTCAGAACTACCCCCCCAGCGCTTGTCATCCTCAAAGCTGATTTGCCAACCCCTCCAGTGCTTCACTCTCTCAAGTTCCAGCCGGGCTTCTCCAGGCTCTGACCACGGCTCACGCGTGGCAGGCATAGCGCCATTGCCTGTCCCCGCGACAGCGCACCGTGACGTTGCTGCACCACACCCGATATTCCGCATAGTAGGCGTACGGCAGTACAGGCTGGCCAGGATTGTTGCGAGGAACATACGTTATTGGGCGGGAATTGAGGCAGCACCTGCAGGTAAAAGCGTTTGCCGGTATTGTGCATATTTTCACACGCAATTCCCAGGATTTATCAATGCAATAACGGTGCGCAAAAAGAGTACTGTGATACCTGTTTGTCCACACAATGCATGCTGCTGCCAGCCGTGGGGATATGTACCCAATGTAATTACTCTGATTTAAATACGCCACTGCCTTGAGCTGTAGGGTAGTGTGTCGGGTGTTGCAGAAACATCATATCCATAACAATCTGTCAATATTGAATATCTTTTTTAGAAAACTTCCTGCAATTTCCTTGTATCACGGAATTTATCACGCAAAAAGCGCGCAATGCCAACTTTTTTTTGTACTTTCGTTGACAAGCTAGAAAAAGCGTGTTTCTGTGATTGCCATGTGCCGCGTACCGGTAATACGTTTTACTGGATGGGAGCGCGGGAAGATTGTTTTTTTTGTGAGGGTGTTTCATGTCCAAGTCCATTTATGTCGGGAACCTTCCCTGGTCCGCTACTGAAGAACAGGTTCAGGATCTTTTTGCCGAATACGGCAGCGTTCTGTCCGTGAAACTCGTTAGCGACAGGGATACCGGCCGTGCCCGTGGCTTTGGCTTTGTGGAAATGGAAGACGGCGAAGCCGATTCCGCCATTGAAGCTCTTGACAACTTCAGCTTTGGTGGTCGCACGCTGCGCGTCAACGAAGCCAAACCCAGGGCTCCTCGCCAGCCCCGCTACTAGGACTAGGCAACGGACCTTAACGCCCCTGTAACCGGGGCGTTTTTTGTCCTGCGCACAGTCTGGCCGCCAAGGCCATGCGCCATCGGCGTATTTGCCCGCGCGGCACAGTTTAGGGGTTCACTTTAAGTGCGGGCCCGGCAACTCCCTGAATGGTTTGCCCCTTCATGGGTTTGACGAGCCCGCTCGCAGTGTTGCGGGGCACTTGAGGCCCCAGCACGTCAGCCTGTCTGCAAACCTGTCGGCCTGACTGGCCGCACAGGGCATCTCTTGACAGGGCATCTCTTGATTTGTGCGCTTTTTCATTACGCACGTCGCTAAAAAGCCAAACACCCTTTGGGCTGTTGCCCGCATCGGTTGTAGACGCCTCCTTCGGCGCGTACGCCATCTTCCACTCGCCTGTCAGCGCATCTGCCCGTACCCGTCTGCCCGTACCCGTCTGCCTTAATGGCTTCCTGTCTGGCCGCCCGCCTGTCAGCGCAATATGCTTACCCCTGCCTTCCTTCTACCTGAGGGCCCGCCTGTCAGCGTACCTGTGCGCCCGCCTGTGTTGCTACCTGGCCGACGGACTGCCCGTCTGTCTTTCAGCCTGATCGCCTCACTGACCGCCTGACACGATTGCCATTTCTTTGTCCGCTCCGCCTTGCCGAGCGCTGTAATTTTTGCCATTATGGGGCATGACGCTTCCGCCGGATCAACAGACCACCAACTGCAATCCTGCCCGGCGCAACAATCCTTGAGGAGGCAGCATGCTCAACCCCAAACAATGTGTGCTTTACAGCGGCGGCGCCGCCGGAACCGAACAGTTTTTTGGCGCTCTTGCTGAAAGCTGGGGCATGGAAGAAGTGAACTACGGCTTTGAGGGACATCAGACCGAACGCACGCGGGGTGTACGTGTGCTGACCTCTGAGGAACTGGCCCTCAAGGATGTGAGCCTTACCTATGTTTCGCGCCTCATGAGCCGCGAGTATACGCGCGCGCCCCTGTTCCGCAAGGTGTTGCAGTCCATATGCTGGCAGGTCAGCAGCGGCGAGCAGGTCATTGTGGTGGGCGCGGTGCAGCCGGACGGCACGGTCAAGGGCGGAACCGGATGGGGCGCGGAGTTTGCCAAGATATGCAACAAACCCCTGCTGGTTTTTGACCAGCCCCGTAATGCCTGGCTTGACTGGCAGAAAGACAAATGGGTGCAGGTGGAAAATCCCACCATTGAATTTGCGCATTTTGCCGCCACAGGCACACGTTTTCTTGAGGATAATGGCCGCGTAGCCATTCAGAATCTTTTTGCCCGCTCGTTTACGCGTTAGAGCATCTTAACTTTGAAATGCGAAGCATTTCAAAGTTGATCTGGTTTAGACCTGTTGCTTTTCCCGGCCCGGTATTCCGGGCCGGGTCAGCGCCACGTCAGCGGACACAGACCGGCTGCCGCGCCATTTGTCGCGCGGCTTCTTCATTCCTCCCGGAGAATTCATGAGCCATCAATTCAGCCCAGAAGAACAGGCGGTCCTGCGTATTGTGCAGGATAATCTGCCCGACAGCCTCACCCCCTACGCCGATTTGGCGGAGCAGGCGGGAATGACCGAAGCCCAGGTGCTTGAGCTGCTTGGCCGTCTCAAGGAATCCGGGGCCATCCGCCGTTTTGGCGCGAGCATCAAGCACCAGAAGACCGGCTGGACGCACAACGCCATGGTCGCCTGGAAGGTTAAGCCCGAACAGGTTGAGGCCTGCGGCCGCAAAGTGGCCGAGCACACCCATATTTCGCACGCCTACTACCGCCCGAGCGCCGCCGCTGACTGGCCCTATGAACTGTATACGATGATTCACGGGCGCAGCGAGGCCGAGTGCCTGGGCGTGGTGGAAGACGTCATGAAGATGACTGATCTCAAGGAGCACGCCATCCTGCGCAGCCTCAAGGAACTGAAAAAAATTTCTATGACGTATTTCGCCTGAAGGAGACCAGAATGGATACGATTTCGCGCCAGCTTTTTGAAAAGGCCCAGGTGGTCATTCCCGGCGGCGTCAACAGCCCCGTGCGGGCCTGCCATAATGTGGACAGCCACCCGCTTTTTATCGCCGAAGCGCACGGTTGCCACCTGACCGACGTTGACGGCCGTCAGTACATCGATTTCGTGCTTTCCTGGGGCCCAATGATTCTTGGGCATGACGAACCCTCCGTCACGCGCGCCGTGTGCGACGCCGCCCATCGCGGCACCAGCTATGGCGCTCCCTGCCCCGACGAGGTGTCCCTGGCCGAAGCCGTGGTGGCCGCCATGCCCGGCCTTGAAATGGTGCGCATGGTCAATTCCGGCACAGAGGCCACCATGAGTGCCCTGCGTCTGGCCCGCGCCGCCACCAAACGCGACAAGGTGCTCAAATTTGTGGGCTGCTACCACGGGCATGCCGACCCCTTCCTGGCGGCCGCAGGTTCCGGGCTGGCCACTTTCTCCATACCCGGCACGCCGGGCGTGCCCGAAGCTGTGGTGGCCGACACCCTCCTTGCGCCGTACAATGATCTGGATGCGGTCAAGGAATGCTTTGCCCAGCACGGCGGCAGCATCGCCGCCATCATTGTGGAGCCAGTGGCCGCCAATATGGGCCTTGTGCTGCCCAAACCCGGCTTTCTCGAAGGGCTGCGCGCCATATGCGACCAGTACCAGAGCCTGCTCATTTTTGACGAGGTCATCACGGGATTTCGCGCGGCCTTTGGCGGGGCGCAGGCGCGCTTCAAGATAGATCCCGACCTCACCACCTTTGGCAAGATTATCGGCGGCGGCCTGCCTGTTGGGGCTTTTGGCGGCAAGCGCCGTTATATGGAGCTTGTGGCTCCGCGCGGCGGCGTGTATCAGGCGGGCACCCTTTCGGGCAATCCCCTGGCCATGGCCGCTGGCCTGGCCACGCTCGCCATCCTCCAGAAGTCGGATTACGCCGCCCTTGAAGAGCGCACCCGCAAGTTCGCTTTCAGCCTGCGCGACATCATTGCCGCCAAGGGCGTTCCCTTGCAGATGCCGACCCTGGCCTCCATGTTCTGCCCCTATTTCAGCGAACATGAGGTGACGGATTTCGCCAGCGCGCAAAAGTGCGACCAAAAGCTCTTCACGTCGTTTTACAAGCAGATGCGGGCACAGGGCATTTACCTTGCGCCTTCGGGCTATGAAACCGGCATGGTGTCCTTTGCCCATACGGACGATGACTTCAACAGAACTCTGGACGCGGCCCGCAAGGTCATTTTTTAGAGCCTGTTGCCTTTGATTTGAAATAACGTTGCCGGGCGCTGCACGAGAATGCAGCGCTCGACAACACGGCGTGCATTCAGCCGCAGCGCGCATTTTTCGGCTGCATGACGCCTTTGAAAGGCAATGCCTTTCAAAGTACCCTGAATTCAGAGACTGCCGGGCGCGGTCATTGCGCCACACGGTGCATTCTTTCATGCCACAGGCCGCATCCATCAAGCCATACGCGGCGGCAGACCGCCGGAGGCATTTGTGCACCCCGCTTTAGAAAAAAATTCTCTTGCCTGCTATGCCCTGAGCGCTTCTGCCTTGCCCTTGGCACGGCGGCTCAAGTCTCTGCTGGCCGGAAAGCCCTGGACTGTGCCCAAGGGGGGCCGTCTGGCGGAATGCCAGATATTCGCGCCAGAGCGCTTTTGCCCCACGGACGCGCAGGCTTTTGCCAGGCTGGGCGAACTGCTCGCGACAACCTACAGGCAGCATGCCGCGCACGTTTTTATTGGAGCCACGGGCATTGCCGTTCGCGCCCTGGCACCCCTGCTTGTGCATAAAAGCGAAGACCCGCCGGTTCTGGTGCTTGATGGGGCGGGCGCCTTTGTCATCAGCCTTCTTTCCGGCCACTGGGGCGGCGGCAACGAACTGGCCCGCCATGTGGCCAAGCTGCTCCGGGCGATTCCGGTCATTACTACGGCCTCCGACGTCGCGGCGGAAGAGGATGCGGCTCCGACTCCGGCTGAAAACGTAAAGCCCGCCGCGCCTTCCGACGGCCAGCCCCATGCGGACGGCGATCACCCCCTGGCCCTCGATCTTTTGTTGCGCGATACAGGGCTGCGCATTGTGGACTGGCAGCGCTTGCCGCGCGCGCAGGCCGCGCTGCTGGAGGGGGACAGTCTGGACGTGTGGGATCCCTGCCACGCGGTGCCCGCACATCCCGCGCTCAGGCCCGTTGCCTGCGAGGCCGAAGCCATCGCGCCGCCGCCGTCCTTTCTGTCAGCCAAGCGTGAAGCGCATGCACCGCCCCGTCTGGCTGCGCACTGGCGTCGTTTGCCGCTCTCGGAAGGGCTGCTGCGTGTGGCAGTGCCGCGCCTGTATGTGGGCCTGGGCTGCCGCAAGGATTTGCCATCGGGAATGGCTCTGGCGGCTTTGCGTGAATTTTTTGAAGTCCACGGGCTGGAAACGCAGGCCATAGCCGCCCTGGGCACGGTGACAGAAAAATTGAAGGAGCCAGCCCTGCGCGAGCTGGCCTTTCGGCTCAATGTGCCCCTTCTGGGTTTTGATTCCGCGCGCCTGGCCCAGTGCCCGGTGCCCAACCCTTCCGAAGCGGCGGGGCGGCGCTTTGGGCAGCCGCCCTTCAGCGTGTGCGAGGCTGCGGCCCTGCTGGCTGCCAGCAAGGAAAGCGGCGCAGGCGAAGCGCGGCTTCTGGTGTGCAAGGCTATTTATCAGTCACAGCTGACCATTGCCGTGGCCCTGTCCCCGGAAGCAAAAGACACCGCTGCCGACCCTGAAAAAGATACTGAAAAAGAGTAGGTCATGACTCAAGCTGCCAGCCTTCACGTGGTGGGCCTTGGCCCCGGCCATGCCGACTGCCTTACGCCCCAGGCCCGCGCCGTTCTGGAGCAGGCCCAATGCATTGCGGGCTATCATCTGTATATGGATCTGGTTCCGCCGGAGCTGCTTGAAGGCAAACAGCGCATCAGTACGGGCATGCGGCATGAAACTGAACGCTGCGAAGCAGCGGTGGACGCCGCTCTTGCCGGGCAGGCCACGGCTCTCGTCTGTTCGGGCGACCCCGGCATTTATGCCCTTGCCGGACTTGCCCTTGAAGTGCTGGAATCCCGAAATCTTGTGGGGGTTGTTCCCTTTGGCGTCGTGCCGGGGGTGCCTGCCGTATGCGCTGCAGCGGCCCTGCTGGGTGCTCCCCTGACCCACGACTTCGCCTGCATCAGCCTGAGCGATCTGCTCACGCCGTGGGAAACCATTGTCAAAAGACTTACCGCTGCGCTTGAGGCTGATTTTGTCTGTGTCATCTACAATCCCCGGTCCAAGGGCCGCCCCGGCCATCTGGACGCCGCCCTGGCCCTGGCCCGCCGTTTTCGCGAGCCACAGTGCCCGGTGGGCCTGGTGCGCCAGGCGTACCGTCCTGAACAGAGCGTAAGCGTACACAGGCTGGACGCCTTTGATGCAACACAGGTGGACATGCTTTCACTGCTGATTATCGGCAACAGTGAAAGCAGATCGATTGAGTCATATATGCTCACACCAAGAGGATATGCACGCAAAAGGCAGCCAAAAACTGACAAATAACTTGAAAATGTATTTCATGGCGGCCATTGACACGCCGCCATGCTGGCCGTAAGCTCGCAACAATTCTCATGTGTCGTTTTTTTTACCATGGAGGACTGTCGTGAAAAAATCCCTTGCTCTTACCTGTATGTTGGCCCTGCTCTTTGCTGTAAGCGCTTGGGCCGCCCCCGCCGTGCCCGACAAACCGCTGGAGATCAAAGGCTCTCAAAAAACTGTCATGTTTCCCCACGCTCCTCATGCCAAGGTGGAATGCGTGACCTGTCACCACCCTGTTGACGGCAAGGAAAGCTTCGCCAAGTGCAGCAACTCCGGCTGTCACGATGACCTGACCGGCAAAAAGGGTGAAAAGAGCCTGTACTACGTGATCCATACCAAGACCGGGCTCAAGCACACCAACTGCATGGAATGTCACACCAAGACCGTGGCCGAAAAGCCCGATCTCAAGAAAGACCTGACCGCTTGCGCCAAGTCCAAGTGCCATCCGTAAGCCTGGTATTTGTTCCGGCCTTGTAGAGTCTTTTATAACGTCTGTACTTCTCTTGGCCGGACCTCATATAAAGGCGGCGCAAGCTCTGCTTGCGCCGCCTTTTTGCGTTCGCCGTGGGAGAGGAGAATACTTTGTGGGGGAGGGACCCTTTTGCAAAAGGGTCTCCTCCCCCACGCCCCCACCCCCTAAAAATCTTATTTGGGGGAGTCGAAGCAGCCTGTCCAGCTGCGCAGCATCCCAAAGGGTAGGATTCTCGTGGAATGCTGGTTACAAAAATACCCCGGCAAAAGCAGTGCTTTTGCCGGGGTGTCGCAACAATGGGCCGGGTAGGGGCTTAGCCTTCCTGGCACTTCTTTTTGAGGGCCTCGGCAATGGTCTGGCCCATGTCATAGCAGGCCTTGAGAACATCGCGGTCGGGCCGCCAGCTGCACTTCACAGGCTCCACGGGCATATCCATGTGCATGTCGGCCAAATGTTCCTGCAACTGCTTGGGCGCTTCACCCGACCAGCCGAAGGAGCCGAACGCGCCGCCTATGCGGTTCAGGGGGCGCAGCCCCTTCATGTAGGTCAGTTGGGCGGCCACCAGGGGCAGAATGGTGTTGTTGTGCGTGGGGGAACCCGCCAGCACCGCGCCGCAGTCCGCCAGTTCCGTCATGACGGTGCTGTGGTGGTTGCTTTTGACAGACATGATGCGCGTGGGCACGCCATTTTCTTCCAGGCCGCTGCAAATGGCATAGGCCATGGTTTCCGTGGATTGCCACATGGTGTCGTAAAAGATGAGCGCGCGCTGCTGCGGCTTTTGTTCGGCCATGGCGCGGTACATGTCGATGATGCTGCGCACGGCCTTTTCACCACGATGGATGAGGCCGTGGTCGGGCGCGATCATGTCGATGTCAAGCTGCTCCACAATGGGCAGCGCCTTGAGCACCATGGGTGAGTAGGGCAGCACGATATTGTAGTAGTACTCTTTCACGCGGCGCAGGTATTCGCCATCGTCGCCGAAGTCGTCCACAAAGCGTGCGGAGCTCGCTATGTTCTGGCCGAAAATGTCATTGCTGACGAGCAGCTTTTCTTCAGGAATGTACGAGACCATGCTGTCGGGCCAGTGCAGCATGCGCGTTTCCTGAAAAACGATGGTACGCTTGCCCAGACTGATGGTGTCGCCGCTTTTGACGGCCTGCACGGGCCAATCCTTGCTGGCGAAATATCCCGCCAGGGACTTGAGCCCGGCCTGGGAAACAAAAAGCTTTTCGGGCTTGCACCGCTCCATGATGGTCTCAAGAGACCCGGAGTGGTCAAGTTCAAGGTGGTTGCAAACGACGTAGTCGATTTTTTCAGGATCCAGCACCTTGGCCATGCGGCACAGCAGGGTGCCTTCGCAGCCGGAGGCCACCGTGTCCATCAGGACATTTTTTTCGTCTTTGATTAGATAGGCGTTGTACGTGGAGCCGTCCGGGGATCGGGAATACCCGTGGAAGTCCCGGTGGTCGTAGTCCACGTAGCCTATCCAGAATATGTCTTTTTTAATTTCAACAGGTTGCATCTATTTACTCCGGAATGTGGGGTCTTCCCGTTTACGAAAAGCCCCGCTTTACCGCACGCAGCGGCAAAGCGGGGAGAAAGCAAGTAAAATACCAAGGTTAGGCTGGGCTGAACTGATCCTTGCTCACTCCGCAAACCGGGCAGCACCAATCATCGGGCAGCTGGTCGAAGGGAACATTGTCATGTTCGGCGGGATCATATTCATAGCCACAGACGGTGCAAACATACTTCTGCATTGAAATCCTCCTGAGGGAATGCGCGGAATCCCGCGCTTGGTAACGTGTTTATGAAATTTAGTTCTGAGCCTTCCAGTGACCGTGCAAATTGCAGAATTCGCGGGCGGTTACCTTGGCTGCGTCAATGGCAAAGAAAGCCTCGGGCGCGTCGCCGGGCTTGAGGAACTTTGTATAGCTTCTGCCGTCGGCCAGCAGTTCAATCCATTCAATCCAGTGCTTTTCTTCCATGGGGTGAGGCACGCTGCCCACTTTCACCAGATAGCCGCCGTCAACCTTTTCAATGACGGGAACGTGCTTTTCCATGGCGCCGTCAGTGGCGCCCTCTACCATCAGCTTCATGGGCTCGCCACAGCAGACGATGTCGGCGCCGCCGCCATGCAGAACTTCAACAATATTACCACAGTGGGTGCACTTATAAACTTCCAGATGCTTGGGCATGGTTTCCTCACAGACGTTTAGGCCAACACGGCCTTGATATGATTTGCCGCCCGGCTTGCCAGGCGGGGGCCATACAACCGCGTATGCGCTCTTATGGCCCCGGATACCGATAATTATTCTGAAAGAAGTCGGGGCCAAAGTAAAGCGTTTTTATGGAAATTAGTAATTATTACCAAAAAAGGAGATGTGGCAGACCGTGATGTCTGTTCACTCAATCAGTTGCACAGAAAACGGCCTGGCGCAAGAGCAATTTCATGTTTTCGACGGTTTGTGTTGTGATTGTCTTGCACCAGCGCGAGCATCCGCCCGACATGAAGGCGAGCGTGGCTCTTCTGTGCTGGCACGCCAGGGGAGGGTGCGTGCCGGATGCTCGGTGCATGTTTGGCTTCCTTTGGCGGTGCTTCAGGAAGCCGCTCTTGGAAGGGCCTTCTTTGCAGCTTGAGCAGATGCCTGGGAAGTTTGTGTGCTGGCAGGAGACGCCGCTTCTGAGGTCGCGCAGCAGGGCGAACTCCCATTATAGCCAGATCGAATACAATAAGAGTTTTAGGGGGAGGGGGTGTGGGGGAGGAGACCCTTTTTAGAGCATGTACCTTTGAAAAAAGGTACATGCTCTAACGCAGCACGAGAGTGCAGCGCGCCACAACGTGGCGTGGATTCAGCCGCAAATCGCATTTTCGGCTGAATGACAACTTTGAAATGTAAAACATTTCAAAGTTAATCTGGTCTAAAGAGGGTCCCTCCCCCACAAAATATTTCAAAGTTAATCTGGTCTAAACAGGTCCCTCCCCCACAAAGCATTTCAATATTACTCTGAATTAGGGGGCGGTGGATTGCGGCAGGGTTTCCGCAGGAGGTCTTGCTTCCGGGGGTGTCGGGGCAGGGGGCTGATCCTGCGTGTCAGCCTTTGCCGCGTCCGGAGCAGCGGCGTCGGAGGCAGCGGAGCCAGAGGCAGTAGCGTCAGAGGTGGGGGCGTCCGGATCAGTGGCGTTTGGGGGCGTTGCAATCCGCACCGCACCCAGCACGTTGGGCAGCAGGGCGCGCAGATCGCCCGTCACAAGAAATCCGGCCGGGCTTATGCCCAGCAGTTCATGCTGCCAGTGAGCGGAGCGTACCAGCAGGCCTGCCTGTCCGCCGCCTTCAACATACATGACGGTGCGCACGTTGAGGGGCAGGTGTAAAAGCTGCTGCGCAAAGGCGTAGGCTTCTACCGGCTGCCTGCAGTGCAGAAAGAGAATGCGGCCGTCGCCGTCCTGGGCCACGGCGGAAATGGAGTAGTGGGGGCCGCCGGGCGACCAGAGGATGCGCCTGTCGGCGCTGGTCATGCGGTAGTTCTGGATTACCAGGCGGTACTGGGCGATGCGCTGCTCCCACTGCGGGTCGTCCCGATCCACAATGGCGGCTCCGGGCAGGCTCGGCTGGGTGGGCCCGGCCACAAAGAACGCGCCAAAGCGTTGCACCACGCGTCTGTTGTTGAAGTGATCGTCCTGCTTCATGTAGCCCGTGCTTGTGCTGCCATCGGGCAGATACATGCTGGCGTTGATGGCGGCGGAAAGATCGTACTGCTCGGCCCACTGGTTGAGCGAGCGCAGGGGGCCGCCGTCCTGAGAACGGGCGCAGAGTATGAAATTGAAGTAGGCGGGATCAATGCGCAGGGCCGTCAGCAGGGCTTCGTTATCATTGAGGCGGAACTGGCCGAAATCAAGGCCGGGTTCCAGTTGCCGCCAGTCGGGCTTGCCCTGATCGTCAATGCCGGCGGAAGACGGCGCGGGAGCGGCCACGACGGGAGCGGGTGTGGGAACGGGCGTGCTGACGACAGCGGCAGGCGCGGCCGTTTCGGGCGTGGGATTTTGCGCCACGCCGGGCACAGTGCTGGCGTCGGCGGCCCCGGTATTGGCAGCGGCTGGGGGGGCAGCGCCCGTAGCTGCGCCCGTAGCTGCATCAGTCGCGGCGGCAGTGTCAATGACAGTAGCAGCGCCCGTGGCAGCGCCTGTAGCGGAGGCAGTATTTGTGGCAGTATCTGTGGCAGTATCTGGGCCAGCGCCGGGGCTGCCAACTCCGGCCAGGGGCGCTTCCGGCGGGGGGGGCTGGGCCGAGGCCACATGCGGGGCACACCAGAGCAGCAGGGCTGTCAGGGTGCAAAGGGCGCACGCCAAAAGAAAGACGCGACCTGAAAGGAAGCCTTGTGTCCTGCCGGGGCAGGCGGCGCGCGGAACATGGCCGCACGCAAAAATGCCTGTATGTATTTTCATAATATGCTGTTGGGCTTGCCCCTGAATTACGACCAAGCCAGTCATTTTGCAAGGCACCCCGGCCTTTTTTCTTGACATATCAGCTTATCTAGATATACACATAAATACATCGGCCTCCACAAAAACTGGCCGTATTTCCGCAGCACACAAGGAGTTGCAGCATGCACATCGGAGACAGCATCCGCGCCGCTAAGAAGCCATTTTTCTCACTGGAGTTTTTTCCTCCGTCGGATGAAAATAGTTTGCCCGGCTTTTTTGAAACAGTGGAGAAGCTGCGCGTTCTGGCCCCGCTGTTTGTTTCCGTCACGTACGGCGCAGGCGGCGGCAAGCAGCGTAATACCCTTGACGTAACTGCGGAACTTGCCCGGCGCGGGCTGAACACCATGGCCCACCTTACCTGTGTGGGCGCGGAGCCTGAGAGCATATCCTCCTACCTTGCCGAATTGCGCGCTGCGGGGGTGGACAATGTGCTGGCCCTGCGCGGCGACCCGCCCGCCGGGCAGGAAATGGACTGGAGCAAGGGGTACTTTCGGCATGCCTCTGACCTTGTCGCCTTCGCCCGCCGCCAGCAACCCTATATGGGCATTGGCGTGGCGGCCTATCCCGCGCCGCACCCCGAATCAAACTCCATCGCGCTGGACCGCCTTTACACTGCGGAAAAGATGCGCAGCGGCGCGGACTTCGCCGTAACCCAGCTTTTTTTTGACCCGCGGGAATATGCCGATCTGCTGGAACACTTGCGCGGCATGGGCATTCACACGCCCGTCATCCCCGGCATACTGCCCATCCAGAGTTTTGACTCATTGCGTCGGGTGCTTTCGCTGTGCGGGGCCAACATCCCCGGCAAACTCTACCTTGACCTTGAAAGCGCCAATGCCAAGGGTGGGGCCGAGGCCGTGCGTGAAGTGGGGCTGGAATTTGCGGTGCGCCAGATACGTTTTCTGCTGGAAAATGGCGCTCCGGGCATCCATTTGTATACATTGAACAAAGCTGGCATGTGTCTGAGGGTGGCTGACGAGTCGGGCCTTTTGCAGGCATGACGCATACCTTCCATCAGCGCGGGGCCCTGACTCTGGCGCAACATTTCGGTCCCCGGCGCACCTCGCCGGGGACCGCCTGTTTTCATTGACCAAAGCGGGCGTCCGGTATAGCTTCGCAGGCTGTGCTGGCGCGCAGGACACAAATTTCCTGCCGCGTTTCTGGCTCAAGGATCGCTTTGCTTTCAATCTGGATGTGCGGGCCTCTGCAGGGCTGCATTCAGGGCAGGTACGGATGCGCAAGGACGTGGGTGCGCCGTCATGCGCGCCGTCATGCGTGCGGCCTGGCAGGCCAGTTTCGCAAACTGGCCCATTCATTTTTGTGGCGACGCCGTATTGACCTGTCCCATACCCGGAGATACTGTTTTTCTATGTCATCCTCCATCGAAAAAGGCCATGGTTGGCTGCTGATTGCGGTCTGTACCTCACTTTTTTGCATGCCCTTCATGATGGCTGGCGTGAACGCGGTTTTGCCGCCCATTGGTGCGGATCTGAAAGCCAGCGCGCAACAACTTGGTCTCATGGGCGCTTTTTACGCCATGGGGCTTGCCGTTTTTCAGCTTGCCAGCGGCAGTCTTGGCGACATTTTGGGCTACAAGCGCGTCTTTATCTGGGGAATCGCCATCTTTGGGGTCTGCGGGGCATTGCTGGGCTTTGCCACTTCAGTGGAAGCCTTTTTGGGGCTGCGGCTGGTGCAGGGCATGGGCGGGGCCATGTTCAATGCCTGCGGCCTGGCCTTGCTGGCATCGGCCGCGCCTGCTGGAAAAAGAGCCATATATCTCGGCTACAGCGGTTCGGCCGTGTACGCGGGCATTGCCTGTGGCCCGCCGGTGGCTGGCTTTGTGGCGGGCTGGCTGGACTGGCGCTGGCTTTTCTGGGGCAATGCGCTCACATCGGTGGTTGTGCTGCTGCTCATGAAGTATGGCGTCAGCCTGGACTGGCGCACGGCCAAGGGACGCCGCTTTGACTGGGGCGGCTGCATCATTTACGGACTGGCCATGACGGCCCTGACCTTCGGTTCGTCGGAACTGGCGGCCTATCCGGTGATGGCTGGCTTTCTGCTGGCGGCTTTTGCCATTCTGATGGTGCTGTTCTGTTTCAAGGAACTGCGCAGCGAGTTTCCCATCCTTGATATCCGCCTGCTTGCGCGCAACAGGGTGTTTGCCCTGTCTTCTCTGGCGGCCTTTATCAACTACAGTTCATTTTTCGGCGTGCTCTTTTTCTTCAGCCTGTATCTGCAGTTTGGGCGTGGCATGACCGTGCAGCAGGCGGGCATGTTTCTGGCCCTGCAGTCTCTGGTGCAGGCCATGACCACCCCTCTGGCCGCCAGGCTGTGCATAAAGTTTGACCCCGGCCATGTGAGCGCAGTGGGCGTGGGGCTGTGCGGCCTTGGCCTGCTGGTTTCGGCCTTTCTTACCGTGGATTCGCCCATAGGCGTACTGCTGACCGCTCAAGGCCTGCTTGGCGTGGGCATAAGCCTTTTCGCACTACCCAATACCACCATTATCCTTGAAAGCGCCGGGCGCGATCATGTGGGGCAGGCATCGGGCCTTACCGGAGCCGTGCGCACCGGGGGGCAGCTTATGAACATGGTGGTCATTACCCTGACTCTGGGCTTTTATTTGGGCGACAAGCCCGCAGGGCCGGAGACCATTGACGCCTTTATGTCCAGTATGCACCTTGACCTGATTGTTTTTGGCATACTGAATTTGCTGGCCGTGGGCTGCGTGCTGGCACGCAACCGCAAATAGAGCGGGTTTGTCCTGACGTGCTCAGGGTAGCCACGCAAGCGGCCCCAATACAGGCAATCCCATTGCAGGCCATCGGGTAGCCGCAGCGTGAAGTTGCTCCGCCCGCAGCGTGAAGAAGCGCTGGCCGCGCGGGTTACATGATTTGCCTCCACGTGTTATGCGCAAAGCGGGCAGGCGGCCGCAGTTGCCATTGCAAACACCCATAATCTGCTCCGGGCCACGAAAAAACGTCGCGCACGGGAGGAAAATTCTAGGGAAGCACTGATTAAAGAGCCTCTTTGAAACGCGTAGTTGTTTCGTTTGGCAAGGCGCGATCTTTTTTTGAAGCAGGAGTGGACTCTTCCGTCCTCGAATGTTTCAAAAAAAGTGAAGCAAGTCCGCCAAACGGAATAAATCAGCGTTTCCCTAAAGTTTTTTGGCAGGCAGCCGAACAGGCAGTAAGGACGGAGACATTCATGGCCGATGCCAATTCCGCTAAGCTGCGCATTATGTTACAAGGGTACGAACAGCAATTGCTGGCTGCCCGGCGTCTTGCGCGTTTTCGGGTTCGTATGAGGCTTGCTCATGGCGATGCGCCGGATGATCCTGATCCGGCCGCTCACAGACACGCCTGCGTTGAAAAAGTGGCTCGCGAACTGTACGAAACGCTGCTTTTTACAGGCAGTGACAATCCCGTGGTGGAGGATATCCGCCAGGAGCTGGGCAAGGAAGTGGGGCAAAAGGTACGTTTTACCTATCCCCCTGGTCAGAGGTTGCACATTGTGGGTGAAGGCCCCGAAGGCATGGAGCCGCTGCCAGAAGATGTGCAGCGGAAAACACGACATGCATTGTGGCGTATTACCCGTGCCACCGTTGATAAAAGCATGCTGGAAGAACCGTCAAGAACCGAAAGTTTTGTGAAGCCAGTGGCGCAGAGCGGCGCGAAAGCGCCCTCAACGGAGTAGGAAATGGAAATCAAGAACACGACGAACAGCCTTTTTGATCCCTATGCCGCCGGGTTGGACAAAAGCACCGAGGCCAGAAACGACACGCGTCTGAAGGCGCGGGCGGAAGGAACCGGTACGGATGCGTCCCAGGGAGACAAAGTGACCGTTTCGCAGGACGCCCTGCTGCTGACAGAGGCGCGCCGCGCGGCCCAGAGCGCGCCGGACGTGCGTTCGGAAAAGGTGGAGGCCCTGCGCATCCAGGTGGCCAACGGAACCTATAAGCCGGACAGCAAGCTTATTGCCGCCAACCTTGTGCGCGAAGAGCCGGGCCTGTTCAAGGCGTAGTATGGGGCGGGGTGCCCTTGAAGATATTTTTTGATGTTTGAAGGTGCCCGCCACGGCGCGGAGTAGTGCGGATACGCCGTGCTGCGGGGCTGTGGTGGGCGTCTTTTAATGCAAAGGCCAGAGCGATTTCATTTGGGATCGCTCTGGTCTTTTTTATTTGGATTGCCAGTGTCGTGGGGCGTGGCAGGTGTAGTGGTGTAGCAGGTGCTTTGAAGAAAATAAAACAGGGCTTGTGCTTTGCGAGGCGATTTCTGTGTCCTGCGGACACGAGAGCTTTTCTTTTTACTTAGTTTGGGCCGCCTCCGGCGGGGGCAAGGCGGGGCCGGTTATGGGGCTGCGCCCCCTTCTCGGCCCCCCTTGCATCCCCCCCGAAGCACCCCGCTTGGGCTTTCCCGTTTCCGCCATTCCACGAGGGCTGCGCGGCTTTCGCTTCGGGAGCTTCCTCGCTTCGCTCGGCGATCTCCCTGCGCGCCGCGCAATGCCAGCGGGCGACTTCGCGTTGACTGTGAGATCGGGGAGGGCGGCTCAGTGGCTGTGAAGGTGTTTCATTGGTGTGGGGGAGTCTCAGGAATGCGCGTCACTGTTGGATAATGACGCGGTGTGGCAAAGGCTTTGGGTCTGGTTTTTGAGGTGCGGGGACAATTGGCAATCAGTAGTTAAAGAAAACAAAGCAGGCTTGTCCTTTGCGAGGGGGGTGCCCTGCGGGCACGGGAGCTTTTCTTTTATGTTGTTTGGGCCGCCTCCGGCGGGGGCAAGGCGGGGCCGGTTATGGGGCTGCGCCCCCTTCTCGGCCCCCCTTGCATCCCCCCCGAAGCACCCCCCTGGGGTTTTCCATCTTCCGACATTCCGCGAGGGCTGCGCGGCCTTTGCTCCGGGAGCTTCCTCGCTTCGCTCGGCGATCTCCCTGCGCGCCGCGCAATGCCAGCGGACGCTTTCGCGTTGAATGTGAGATCGGGGAGGGCGTCTCAGTGGCTGTGAGATGTCTAAGGAATGCATCTGATTGTTTGGGCAGGTACGTTATGGCGGGGAAGTCTGCATGGCATGTATTTCTGGAAGAATAAAAACCGGGCTTGTCCTTTGAGAGGCGGTTTTTGTGCCCTGCGGGCACGAGGGCTTTTCTTTTATGTTGTTTGGGCCGCCTCCGGCGGGGGCAAGGCGGGGCCGGTTATGGGGCTGCGCCCCCTTCTCGGCCCCCCTTGCATCCCCCCCGAAGCACCCCGCTTGGGCTTTCCAGTTTCCGCCATTCAGCGAGGGCTGCGCGGCTTCTGCTGCGGGAGCTTCCTCGCTTCGCTCGGTGATCTCCCTGCGCGCCGCGCAATGCCAGCGGGCGACTTCGCGTTGACTGTGAGATCGGGGAGGGCGTCTCAGTGGCTGTGAAGGTGTTTCATTGGTGTGGGGGAGTCTCAGGAATGCGCGTCACTGTTGGAGAATGACGCGGTGTGGCAAGGGCTTTGGGTCAGGGTTTTGGGGCGAGGGGGCAATTGGCAATCAGTAGTTAAAGAAAACAAAGCAGGCTTGTCCTTTGAGAGGCGGTTTTTGTGCCCGCAGGGCGCAAAAAACACCTCACAAAAACAGGGCATGGTCTTAATTCTTACCGGAGACATGCCGTGCAAACTCTTTCACCGCAACGTGTCTTTCCACCATAATGGTTGCCGTGTCTGAGACTCCCAACAGCCAATGAGACACCCTTGCTGGCCTGTCATTCAGCGTGAAGGCATATGATGGCATTGCGCGGCGCGTAGGGAGATCGCCGAGCGAAGCGAGGAAGCTCCCGGAGCAGAAGCCGCGCAGCCCTCGTGGAATGGTGGAATATGGAAAGCCTTTAAGGGCTAACCCGTGGGAGTGGAGATATACGACAAGCCCAGCGGGGTCGTCCGGGGGGAGTGCAGAGGGGGCCTCGGAGGGGCGGCAGCCCCTAACAGGCCCCCATCTGCCGCCCGCCGCGCAGGCGGCCCAAACTAGAACAAAAATAAGCCCCCGTGCCCGCAGGGCACACAAGCCGCCTCTCTAAGGACAAGCCCTGCTTAACTTCTTTCAGCGCGCCTGCCGCGCATACCTTCGCCGCCATACCTCGCCGCGCAGGCGGCCCAAACTAGAACAAAAATAAGCCCCCGTGCCCGCAGGGCACACAAGCCGCCTCTCTAAGGACAAGCCCTGCTTAACTTCTTTCAGCGCGCCTGCCGCGCATACCTTCGCCGCCATACCTCGCCGCACAGGCGGCCCAAACTAGAACAAAAATAAGCCCCCGTACCCGCAGGGCACACAAGCCGCCTCTCAAAGGGCAAGCCCTGCTTAACTTCTTTCAGAGCGCCCGTCGCGCATACCCTCGCCGCCATACCTTGCCGCGCAGGCGGCCCAAACAACAGAAAAAGAAAAGCCCCCGTGCCCGCAGGGCACACAAGCCGCCTCTCAAAGGACAAGCCCTGCTTAACTTCTTTCAGCGCGCCTGCCGCGCATACCTTCGCCGCGTCGCCCGCCGCGCAGACGGCCCAAACTAGAACAAAAATAAGCCCCCCTGCCCGCAGAGCACACAAGCCGCCTCTCAGAGGACAAGCCCTGCTTAACTTCTTTCAGAGCGCCCGTCGCGCATACCCTCGCCGCGTCGCCCGCCGCGCAGGCGGCCCAAACAACAGAAAAAGAAAAGCTCCCGTACCCGCAGGGCACACAAGCCGCCTCTCAAAGGACAAGCCCTGCTTTGCTTTCTTCAGAGCGCCTGCCGCGCATACCTTCGCCGCCATACCTCGCGCGCAGGCGGCCCAAACTAGAACAAAAATAAGCCCCCGTGCCCGCAGGGCACACAAGCCGCCTCTCAAAGGACAAGCCCTGCTTAACTTCTTTCAGAGCGCCTGCCGCGCATACCTTCGCCGCCATACCTCGCCGCGCAGGCGGCCCAAACTAGAACAAAAATAAGCCCCCGTGCCGGCAGGGCACACAAGCCGCCTCTCAAAGGACAGGCCCAGTTTTATTCAGAGCCCCGCCTCCCCCCCCACCCACAGGATAAAACCCACCTCCGGCACGGAATCTGCAAAGCAAGCTGTGCCGGTATTCCGGCAAGGAGTCAGCGCCATGAAATTGACAATCTTGCGCAATCCCGTCCTGTGGATATTCACAGCAGCCCTGCTGATCAGCATGGTTCTTCCGGCGCAGGCCGTGCGCATCAAGGATATTGCCAACTTTTCCGGCGTCCGTGACAACCAGCTCATAGGCTATGGCCTGGTGGTGGGCCTGGCGGGCACGGGCGACAAAAAAGACTCGGTCTTCACCATGAGTTCCATGAAAAACATGATGGATCGCATGGGCATTGGCGTGGATTCTTCAGCGCTCAAGACCAAGAACGTGGCCTCGGTCATGGTGACGGCCCGCATGCCGGTGTCGGCCAAACCGGGCACACGCCTTGACGTTACCGTGTCTTCCGTGGGTGACGCCACATCCCTTCTGGGCGGCGTGCTGCTGCAAACGGCCCTCAAGGGCGTTGACGGCAAAATATATACCCTGGCTCAGGGTTCGCTGACCGTGGGCGGTTTTTCCAGCCAGGGCAAGGCAGCCAGCGTCAGCAAAAACATCAGCACCGTGGGCATCATCCCCGGCGGCGGTATTGTCGAGCGCGGCATCCCCTTTGAGTTCAACCAGCAGGACAAGCTCACCCTGCACCTGCGCACCGCTGACTTCAGCACTGCCCAGCAGGTGGCCGAGCGCGTCAACGGCGCCATGGGCGGCCCCTTTGCCCGCGCTGTCGATGACATGTCCATCACGATGGATATCCCTGCCCAGTACCGGAACAACATGGTTCCTCTCATGGCTTCCATTGAAAATCTTGACGTCAGCCCGGACACCGCCGCCAAGGTGGTGGTGGACGAAAAGACGGGCACAGTGGTGCTCGGACGCGACGTGCGCATCATGCGCGCTGCCGTGGCTCACGGCAATTTGCAGATAACCGTGCAGGAAGGGCAGCAGGTGTCGCAGCCCGGGCCTTTCTCGCAGGGACAGACAGTGGTGACCCCCACGACGGAAACCAATGTACGCGAAGAAAACCGCCACCTGGTTATTGTTGAGGGTGCGACCCTTCAGGAACTGGTGGACGGACTGAACTCCATCGGGGCCACCCCCCGCGACCTTATTTCCATCCTGCGCACCATGCAGGTTTCCGGTGCGCTGCTGGCGGAGCTGGAGGTAATATAAATGACCTCGCCTCTTACTACAGGGCTTGTGCCGCATGAGGCCAGCGGGGCTGAAGTGTCCCGCCGCGAGTTTCAGTCCCGTCTGGCTGGCGTGGGCAACCTCAACGGCAAAAAAATGACGGAAGCAGACAAGGAAAAAAAGCTGCGCGAAGCTTGCGAAGGCTTTGAATCCATATTCATCCAGAAAATGTGGCAGGAGATGCGCAATACCCTGCCCAAGACCAATATGCTTCAAGGGCGTGAAGAACAGTACTGGCAGAGCATGTATGACCAGGAACTGGCCAAATCCATGACGGCGGCCGGGGGTATTGGCCTGGCGGACATGATGTATTCGCAGCTTTCGCGCAATCTCGTTTCGGCCAGCCGTGGCACGGCCTCGGCCAAATCGGGCTCCACGTCGGGTTTTGTGCCGCAGGTTGCCTCGGTACTGCCGCAGGATGGGGAGGCGGCCAGTCAGGCCGAAGGGCAAGACGGCAGTCAGGGCCGGGCGGGCCACACCGCCATGCGCGGCAGAGTGCCCATCCCTTCCGTATATGACGGCATTGCTCCGGTGCAGGATATGGGCGAATCCATGCAGATTCAGGTGCTGCCCGCTGGCACGGGCTCTGCACAGGCCGCGCTTGCGACAGCGGGCCAGCCCGCGTCCCAGCCGCCTCTTGTGGTTGCTCCGCCCGAAGTGGAGCAGGCCCTGGCCGCCCTGCGGGCGCGCAAGGAAGCCGCCGCGAAGCAGGAGGAGCAGCGCGTTCCCAATATGAATACGGGCCTGAACATGGCCCGCGCCGCACAGTTTGAGGCGGGCAGCAAGCTGGGAGCGCACGCGGTGCTGCCGCGCACGCACCTTAGCGAACCTGCCCGTAACGCCGCTGCAGGAAACGGGCAAACGGGTCAAATGACGCAGGCCCGGCAGGCACAGCAGGCCGCGCAGGCGCTGGATATGCAGATGCGCATGGCGCAGAGCATGGGTACGCCCGCAGCCATACAGGCCGCCATGCAGACTGGCCAGCCCGGCCCCATTGGCCCTCTGGCGGAGATGGCCCCCGGCCAGGAGCATGGGCAGACTTTCGCGCAAACTTCCGGTCAGGCTTCCGGCTTCACCGGCGGACAGGCCGGCGCTCAGGCCGGTATGCAGGGGGCCATGCAGGCGGGCATTCCCGTGCCGCGCCCGCAGCAGGCTTCCCAGCCTGCAGGCGGCGTCATAACGCCTGGCCCGGCCATGGCAGCCGGGCAGGCAGCCGGACAGGAAGCCGGACAGGAAGCCGCGCAGGAACCGCATATCCAGAAGGTGCGCTACACCACCAATGTGCCGCCCGGCCAACGCAAGACTTCAGCCAACGACATTCTGCACAGTCTCGCGGCTGAAAACGCGACAGGGCCGCAGCAGGGCCAGCACCCGGTGCAGCAGCATGGGCCGCAGCAGGCCGGTCAGCCCGCTGCCGCCGGGCATGAGGCCGCGCAGCAGCCGCAGCTTCAAAAGGTGCGGTATACCACCAACGTGCCGCCCGGCCAGCGCAAGACATCAGCCAGTGACATTCTGCGCAACAGCAGTGTGGACGCCGTTGGCCCCAACAGCCGCGCGGGAGCGGGGCTGGCCGCCTATCATGCGCAGCAGGCCGGGCAGCCGCTTCAGGCCGCGCCTGGGCAGCCGCAGGCCCCAGCCACCATACAGCCGCTGCAAGCCCCAACCCAGAACCAGGCAGGACAGCCCGCGCCGGTATTGGTCGGTCAGTCCGCAGCCGGCGAATCCGTAATGCCGGTGACGCCGCAAGCCGGTCAGGCTCCGCACTTGGCCCAGCCTACAGGGGGCTATGGTATTCCGCCCCTGACGGCCATGGACCTGCGGCGCTGACGGTTGGCTTTTCCTCTGGACTGGCCTTTTCCGTCCGGGCACGGAAATTGCTTCATTCGTGACGGGGCGGCAGATTCTGCCTGCGGGCCATAAGCCACAGGCCGCCCAGCGAGGTTTATCATGCATACGACAGTCCATACATCCCTGATCCGGCAAAGCAAGGCCCTGGCCCTGCTGTGTGAACTTATGGAAGAAGAGTATCAGACGCTTCTTGGCCATAATACGGACGCCGTGGTGGCGCTGGAGTTTTCCATTCAGGAGCTTATCCGCCATTTGGCGGCGGAAAAGGCCACGGTCATGAAGGCCCTGGCTGGCGTGCGCGCCAAGGAATACGCCACGACGCTTCCGCAGGCCGAAGGCGCTGCGCTGCTGGATCTTTTGACCGTCATAGACAGGGCCGAGCAGGAGGCCGCACGTCAGGCCACGCGCAACAGCCAGCTTTCTCTGGCTCTGCTGGATCAGAGCAGCCGCACTCTTCAGGCGCTGACAAGCCAGGTCATGCCGCCCAAGGCAGAAACCTACGGTCGCCGGGGCGGTATGCGCCCTCACGGCCATCCCGAAGCCGCGCTTATTTCAGGGAGGCTCTAAGTCATGCTTAGCGGTCTGCTTAACATGGGGCAAACGGCGCTCAATGCGTCCCAGGCATGGATATC
>NZ_JAVESS010000027.1 GCF_034006445.1 Desulfovibrio sp.
AGGCCGCTGCGGACGCGGATAATGCGCACAGTTTTGGCAATGGCTGTGTTCAGCCCCGGTAAAATTTGCATAGAGTATGTGTAAAGCTTTTACGCTGAAACCAAGTATGCGATTGCATACAAAATTAACCTGTCAATTATCGTTGATAACATGGTTCGTTAATAAGTAATGAAGTGGTCTCGGCAGAAGCGGTGGTTTCGGGTTAGTTGGGCAGAATATATGGAGACAGACAAAAAAGAAATGAATAATAATTTATACTAACTATATAATATTATAAGTAAAAATAATGCAGACCGCAAGAGGATACCAGTGCGTTTTTTCGCAGAAAGCGCACTGGCGGCTGCGGGCGCAGGCTGGGATTGTGGCGGCGCAAGCACGGTTTATCCGCGCTGTACGGCGGGTAGCGTGCTTTTTTCTCATTTGAGAAGATATATGCGCAAAGATATCTTGTGCTCGTGGAGCATTCATAAAAACAGCCGGAACCCTTTCAGGCTCCGGCTGAAGTGCACAGCATGAGGATAGCTGCGTCTGTTTTGCTATTCGCCTGCTCTGGCTGCCTGATATTCGGCGACCACTTTTTCCACCACAGGTTGCGGCGCTTCTTCATAGTGGGCAAATTCCATGGTGAAGAAGCCCTGGCCCCCCGTCATCGAGCGCAAATCGGGCGCGTAGCGCAGCACTTCACTCATGGGCACATGGGCTTTTATTTCGGTGTTGCCGCTCTGTGAATCAGAGCCGAGCACCTTGCCCCTGCGCGATGACAGGTCGCCGATGACATCGCCCATGCTTTCGTCCGGCACGGACACCGTCAGCAGCACGATGGGCTCCAGCAGCACGGCCTTGAGGGTCTCCATGGCTTTTTTAAAGGCCAGGGAGCCCGCCACCTTGAACGCCATTTCGGAAGAGTCCACGGTGTGGTAGCTGCCGTCATAAACCTTGGCGCGGAAGTCCACCACCTGGCAACCGGCCAGAAAACCGCGGGCCGCCGCTTCCTGCACACCCTTGTCAATGGCGGGGATATACTGGCGGGGCACAACGCCGCCCACAATGGCGTCTTCAAACTGATAGCCGGAGCCGCGCGGCAGCCCTTCCATCTCAATCCAGCAGTCGCCAAACTGGCCACGCCCGCCAGACTGCTTCTTGTGACGACCCTGCACCTGGCATTTGCCGCGCACGGTTTCACGGTACGGAACCTTGGGAGTCTTGAGGATAATATCCACCTTGAAGCGGCGTTTGGCTTTTTCGACCGAAAGTTCGATGTGCAACTGCCCCATGCCTGAAAGCAGAATGTCGCCATTTTCGCCATCACGGCCGAGCTTCAGGGTAATATCTTCGTCCAGCAGGCGCTGCATGGCCGCATACACCTTGTCCTCCTCGCCTTTTTCCTTGGGGGCCAGGGCATAGGTGATGAGTTGGGGCGGCAGCTGCGGCATGGGCAGTGCAAAGGGAGATTTTTCATCGCACAGGGTGTCGCCGGTGCGGGTGTTTTTGAGCTTGGCCACGGCCACAATGGCTCCGGGACCCACAGGTTCCTTGCAGGGCGTCTGAGTTTTTCCGGTCAGGTACAGCATGTTGCCCAGGCGTTCGTTATCCTCGGTGCGCATGTTCTTGAGGTTCACATCGCCGTTGATGGTACCCGAAAGAACCCGCAGCAGGGTCAGCTGACCGGCAAAGGGGTCGGCCAGGGTTTTGAAGGCAAAGCAGGCCACCGGAGCGTCCGGGTCGGGAGAACGTGTTTCGCCGTTTTGGCCCTCAAAGGGGGGACGATCCAGGGGCGAGGGCAAGAGGGCCTCAATACCGGCCAGTAGGGCCTGACCGCCCTTGTTTTCGAGGGCCGAGCAGGTCAGTACCGGGGTCAGTTCGCCCCTTACAACGCCGGAACGCAAGCCCGCGTGCAGGTCTTCCAGCGTCAGGCTGCCTTCTTCAAGGTACTTTTCCATAAGGACTTCATCGCTTTCGGCGATGTTTTCCACGGTAATGTCGCGCAAAAGGCTGACGTCGTCGGCGAGACCTGCGGGAATTTCCGCTTCTGCAAAGCCGCCGTCAGCTTTAAACATACGGGCCTTGCCCGAAAGCACGTCTGCCACGCCAAGAAAACTCTCGCCCTGGCGGATGGGCAGTTGCAGGGCCACCGGCTTGATGCCAAGGGAGGAGAGGCCGTCGAAAGTCATCTGAAAATCGGCGCGATCGCGGTCAAGCTTGTTGATCACGATGATGGTTGGCAGACCGGCCTGCTGCACTATATTCCAAAATTTTTTGGCGAGGGGGCGCACGCCGTCTACGGCGTCCAGCACAAAAACCACACTGTCCACACCCTTGAGCAGGCATTCCATATCACCAGTAAAGTTGCCGTCACCAGGAATGTCCAGCAAGAAGTGACGGTTTTTGTTCCACATATAGGTGGCGCACGCGGGCTGCACCGACCCGCGCCGACGGATCTCTTCTGGCTCGTAATCAAGATTCGTGGTGCCGTCTTCAACGGCGCCCAGACGGGTGACGGCTCCGGCGTTGAGCAGCAGCATCTCGGCCAGAGATGTTTTGCCGCAACCGCCGGTGCCGACGAGTGCAAAGGTGCGTTGCATTTCCAGTGGGGTAGGCATGGTTTTCTCCCTTAGTAAGCGATGTGGCGGACGCGTGCGGCGCTAGCCGGGTGAACGAAACCAGGGAAGGAACGTGAGTTCCCACAGAAGGGCGGGGCGCATGCCTTGAGGCATGGGATGCCCGGCTCTATCGGGCGGAATTTTCCGGAACGGGCCACCGGGCTGCGGCGGCCTGCGGGCATTTTCCGCTTGCGAGACCCTTGACGGTCCATGGGAAAAACGTGCGTTCCATATGCTATTATTGTCCACGATACATACTTGCCAAAAAAAAGGAAAGAGCCAGACGGGCTTAGAGATCTGCCTGTTTATAAAAGCTGCAAAAGCCCTGCTTGACAGACGCCGCCGCTGCTGGAAAAATTTACAGGATAAACCGGGCCTTGCCCGCGTGGAGGATATATGGCCTGGGAATGGGGCGCAGCTGGCGTCGTGCTGTTGATAGTCGTGGTATTTTGTGTGCGCCTCATGAAGCGCGGACACACCACGCTGGAGGACGAGCGCGCCCTGTGCGACGAACGTATCCGCACCATGGAAGAGCAGATACGCCAGGACCAGAAAAATATGGCCTCCAGCGAACATTTGCATATTGCCCTGGCAGGACTGCGCGACATGCTGCGCCTGGCCGATTATCCTTCGGGATTCTGGCTTGAGGTACAGGATCATGCTCGCGGCGCGGCCAATGAAAAAGCCCTGGTGCTGCATACGCCTGACGGCGACTGGCGCGTAAGCCTGAGCATGCGCGAGCGGCAGCTGCGGGCCGTGCACAAGGTGGCCCACGGGCAGAGCCGCTGGCACCTGTATGGAACAGGCGTGCATGAAGAATATGAGGATTTGCCCCGCCTCATGTGCGCCTTGCACAACCATTTGCGAAAGGGCGCAAGCTCCGCCAGCACGGGCCTGAAAACGCCTGGGGTGCTGGATCTGCCCGTGCCCACCACCGGGCATGCGGACGCCGCCACCGGACAGGCAAACGCCGCCAATAAACAGCAGGCCGTGCCGCCTGAAAAGCCGCATCTTTTTCGCAGATTCTCCGGTCGCTCAGCTCAAAAAGCCGCAGCCCGCAAAAAAAGCCCTCCGCCGCCTTCGCTCAAGCCCGGCAGCCGCTGACAGAGAGCAATTTGAGAGGCTTTGAGGGGGAGGAAATGCTTTGTGGGGGAGTAACTGTTTTTGTGGGAGAGGCTTTGTGGGGGAGGGACCCTTTTGTAAAAGGGTCTCCTCCCCCACGCCCCCACCCCCTAAAACTTTTTTATCCGTTCCGATCTTGTGACGACAGCCTGGGCGCAATCATGCCGCAACCACGCCATGCCGCCGAATGCAGCGGATGTCATGAATGTCCGGGCTGTCGCGGTGGCAAGGGCTGGCGTGCGCTGCGTGCTACCCAAAAGGCCGAAGCCCCCTTAAGAAGAATGCTATAAAGCGTTGGCCATGATTTCTTGCAGAACGTCCTGCGGCACATTGCTGATGGGTACGAGGGGATTGGGGGGAGAGTCATAGGCGGCAATGGTTTTTTCAAACCAGCCCACATGGTGCCACTTGCCGTTTTTGTACCCGGCATTGGTGTACATTCCCACAGTGCGGAAGCCCAGTGATTTGTGCAGGGCCTCGCTTCTGGCATTGGGCAGGGTGACGCAGCCGTAGACGTTTCTGACCTCCTGCAACGCCAGCATCTGGATGAGGATGCCGTACAGGCATTTGCCCAGCCCTTTGGAGGTCGCCGCCGTGTCGAGATACACAGAAAGCTCGGCATTCCACTGATATGCCTGGCGTTCCATATGCCTGTGAGCGTAGGCGTAACCGATGATCGTGTCGCCCTCTTCACAGACAATGTAGGGATAGCAGCTGGAAATGCTGGCGATGCGCCCCGCGAACTCCTGTTCTGAAGGCAGGACGTATTCAAAGGTGATGGGCGTTGCTATGTACTGGGCATAAATGGCTAAAAGCGCGCGGCTGTCTGCTGGCGCGGCAAATCTTATGGCCGTCATATGTTCTCCCTGACTAAAAATGACGCTGTTGGCCGTGCTTCCTGGGAAGGCATGGCTGCGCCTGCCCGGCAGGCGAGGGCCGGAGTTCTCATGTTGAAGCCGCTTTGGCGGCCGCCTGCGCCATGGCAGATGCATGTTGCGGTGCTGTGATGCCTGGAAGACGCCGCTTCTGCAACCCCCGCCTGGATTAAAAACCCCCACTGTATCATCAGCGAGCTATAATAAAAGTTTTAGGGGGAGGGGGTGTGGGGGAGGAGACCCTTTTGCAAAAGGGCCCCTCCCCCACAAAGCCTTTCAACATATTTCAACATAACACCGCCCCTCGCACCCCCTCCTCACGCCAGGGCCAGGTCGCGCGCTGCTCCCTGATGACAGTTTTTTGCCGATTTGTTAACCTGGTTCAAAGTACAGCCATGCACAGCCATATACCCCGTCAGCAATTGGAAGCCCTTACCCTGCGCTGGGAGCACTGGGAGGCAGAAGCAGCCACGACAGCGCAAAAAATTGCGCGGGCGCGGCTGCACCTGCTGTTTTTGCTGTTCCGGTATGGCGGGCTGCGGCTTGGCGAGGCCCTGACTTTTGAGCCACGCGCCGCCATAGACAGTATCACGGGCATGATGCGCGTGCCCGGCCCCAACGCCCGCGAACTGCTGCTGCCTTTGAGCGCCATGCGGCATATCCGCCGGATTCTCAGTCTGCCGCAGGCTGGCGAGCCCGATTTTCTGCGTCTTGACCAGGCCTTTGTGCGCAAAAAATTCTATGCCGTCGGCAAGACAATGGGCCTGCCTGCGGCCGTGCTTGGGCCGCGCGCCATACGGTATTCAAGAGGGCTGGAGCTTCTTGATCTGCACGTGCCCATGTCGCTGGTGCAGAAATTTCTTGGGCAGCAGGACACTGCCCAGCTTAAGGCTTTTCTGGACTTTTCCGATGGCCAGGCCCGAAAAATGCTCAGTGCGCAGGTCCAGAACCGCAGGGCCTCACGACAGGTGCAGGCCGCCAGCGATGACGCCATAAACCTGTTCTGGGGTATTGTCACAGGCATCCACACGGGCATGCGAAAAATCCATGTGGAAATAACGACGTTCTCAGATGTGCGCCTGACGGCCTCCTGTACGCATGAGCAGGCAGGCCTGCTGGAAGTGCACGAAAACCAGGTACTCAGCGCCCGTGTTGATCCTGAGCGCGTGGCACTTTCTGCCGAGCGCATCCAGACAAGCCTGGGCAACTGCGCGCGCTGCGTGGTGGAAAGCCTGCACGCCGACGCTGTGGAAACCTTCGTATGCCTGAGCCTGCCGGATGGCGCTATTCTGCGCGCCACGGTGGAAACACCTGCGGTCACAAAACTGCACCTTGCCGAAGGCAAAAAAATCTTCGCGTATTTTCCCACCAGCGCCGTGACCCTGCTGGCAGACTAGGTGTAATTTCTGGATGTAATTTTATGGTGGAATGCTTTGTGGGGGAGGGACCCTTTTGAAAAAGGGTCTCCTCCCCCACGCCCCTACCCCCTAAAACTTTCAGTGTGTTCTAGTGTGACACAATGAGCTTTCTGAGCTGTAGCGGGGCAATGACAGAGCCTTCAGACACCAAGTCTTTCAGACACCAAGTCTTCCGGGCACAGCGTCTTTCAGGCCCACGCCATATCAAGGCTGTCTGCTCCAGAGGCTGACGACCATACAGGGTTTGACCCGATCCTCGTAAAAAATCCCGCCGATCTTTTCCGCAACAAATTCTGAAAACTTCCGGCCATACTGACCCCGCCGCCATGCCTGTAGAGGCAACGCTGGGGCTTTCCACCCGTCCCCATCTTTTATATCACGGTTTTTGATGATACCGTGATGATCATATGCCGTGGCATGACGCTGCCTTCGGGCAACGAAATATCTTTAACAGGAGTTTCTCATGTTCCGTATTTCTGAAATGTTCCGCGCATCCCGTTTCGCTCTGGCCGCCTGCCTGCTGGGTTCGCTGGCACTGGCCCCAGCCGCTCAGGCTGCGGATACGCTCATGATGGCCACCACCACCAGCACCCAGGACTCCGGCCTGCTGGAATATCTTGAGCCCATGTTCAAAAAGGAAACGGGCATTGAACTCAAATGGGTGGCCGTTGGTACTGGCAAGGCGCTCGAGATCGCCAAAAACTGCGACGCCGACGTGCTGCTGGTGCATGCCCCGGCGAGCGAAATGGAATTTGTCAAAGCCGGGCACGGCATTGACCGCCGTCAGGTCATGTACAATGACTTTGTCATTGTGGGGCCCGCCTCTGACCCGGCCAAGGTAAAGGGAAAGAGCACTGCCGAGGCGCTTGGCGGCATTTTTACAACCAAGGCGGGTTTTGTGAGCCGTGGCGACCAGTCCGGCACCCACAAGGCCGAAGAAAAGCTCTGGAAGCAGGCCCAGATCACGCCCGACAAGGATTCCAAATATTTTTCCGCTGGCCAGGGCATGATAGCCACGCTGAACATGGCCGCTGAAAAGCAGGCCTACGCCCTGACCGACCGTGGAACCTGGATCACCTTTGCCGACAAGATGGGCGACAAGAACCCTCTGGTCATCATTGTTGAGGGGGACAAGGCGCTTTTCAACCAGTACAGCGTCATTGCGGTCAATCCCGCCCAGTGCCCCAAGGTCAAAAAGGATCTGGCGCAGAAGTTTGAAGACTGGTGGGTGGCCCCTGCCACGCAGCAGAAGATTGCGGACTACAAGCTCAAGGGCAAACAGCTTTTCTTCCCCAACGCCGGTAAATAACTGACGTATTTCGCGGCGCAGGTGCGGGGAGCCTTTTCCCGCGCTTGCGCCGCCAGTGCGCCGCGCCGTCATTTCAGGAACTTTCGGGCATTTGTATGGACTATCTGGTCAATGGTTTTTCCGGCGCTCTTTCTCTTCTTGCGCATATGGATGCGGCCACACTGTCCGCCATCTACGCGACGCTGCTGTCCACATGCTATGCCATGGCGGCGGCCCTGCTGCTGGGATTGCCCATGGGGTTTGCCCTCGGCTACTGCTCCTTCCCCGGCAAGCGGGCCCTGCGCCTTGTTTCAGACACGCTTCTGGCTTTTCCCACCGTGCTCATCGGCCTGCTGGTCTACGCTTTCATAACGGCGCGCGGCCCACTGGGGCAGTACGGGCTGCTGTTTACCCTGCCGGGCATGGCCGTGGGGCAGGCAGTGCTCGCCCTGCCCATTGTGGTGTCCTGGACGGCGCAGGCAGTGGAAAGCCTTGACCCGCGCTGCCGCGAAACCCTGCTGACGCTGGGGGCCAATGCCCGGCAGGTCACGGCGCTTTCGCTGTGGGAGTGCCGGTATTCCATCGGCATGGTCTGCATAACCGCGTTCGGGCGGGTCATCACCGAGGTGGGCGTCGCCATGATGCTTGGGGGCAACATACGGTACGCCACCCGCACCATGACCACGGCCATAGCGCTTGAGACCAGCAAGGGCGATTTTGCCCAGGGCATAGCGCTGGGCCTTATCTTGCTGCTCATGGCCTTTGTCATCAATCTTGTGCTGGCCTTTTTTCGCCACAGGGAACGGGCATGAGCGAACTGCTGTATGAAGGGCGCGATCTTGTGCAGGTTTACGGGGGCCGCAAGGTTTTGGACATGCCCCTGCTTGAGGTGCGCAAGGGTGAAGCCGTGGCCCTGACCGGGCCCAATGGCTGCGGAAAGTCCACCCTGCTGCGGCTGCTGGCTTTTCTTGAGCGCCCGGTGTCGGGCGAACTGCGCTATGCCGGGGCGGGCACTGGCAGGCGTGAGGCAACCCTGCTGCTTCAGGATCCCTATTTGCTGCGCATGAGCGTTTTCAGCAATGTGGTGCTGGGCCTGCGGCTGCGGCACGACGCGGCGTCGCTCAAGCTTGTGTATGAGCAGTGCATGCGCGCGGCAGGCTTTGACAAACCCTGGGATTTCGCGGAGCGCGGCCCTGGCGAACTTTCGGGCGGCGAGCGTCAGCGGATTGCCCTTGCCTCGCGCCTGGCGCTGCGGCCCAAGGTGCTTTTGCTGGACGAGCCAACAGCCAATGTGGACGCATCCAGCGCCCGCGCCATGGTGCGGGCCATCGAGAACTGCCGCAGTGAAGGCGCGACCGTGGTCTGCGCCACGCACGACCCGGCCCTGATCCGCACGATGGGCGCGCGCGAAATCCGCCTGGGCAGACATTGGAATGAAGTGAACTGATTTTTGCGCCAGAAGTGCTCTGGCATTGGCATTGTGAAAAGCCTGGCGGCTCGTGGCCTGAGCCCCGCCACGAGAAAGTCAGCGCGGCTTCAGCACAAGAACGGCAGCGCGGCTTCAGCACAAGAAAGTCAGCGCGGCTTCAGCACGAGGGCGGCAGCGCGGCTTCAGTCATGAGAAAGTCAGCGCGGCCTGAGCATGAGGGGCGGCACTCTACAACTGCCTCCCGCACTGAAATTTTTTGGGCGTCACGCCAAATTTTTTTCTGAACTCCTCACTGAAGTGGCTCAGGCTCTGATAGCCGATATGCACGCCCACCTCCGTAACGCTCATTATGCCCGAAGCCAGCAGATCCCGCGCCATTTCCAGCCGGTAGTTCCTGAAGTATTCAAATACCGGCATGCCAAACACCTGTTTGAAGCCGTACTTCAGCTTTTTCTCGTTTATTCCGGCCATTCTGGCCAGCTGCGTCATGGATGGGGGATTCTCCATATCCTGAAGCAGAATCTCCCTGGCGTCCCTGACGCGGCTTACATCCGATGCCGCGAGCGTGGGCAAGGGCCGCGAGGCATCAAGGTCAAGATACTCTGAAAGCTGCAGGCCCATGAGTTCAAGGGCGCGCGCCTCAAGGTGCATTTTGCGCAGCGGCCCGGCATACGCGGCTCCCAGTATGTCAGCCACGATGCGCATTTTTTGCGGGCATTGCCTGCCTGTCCACTGAAAAGCCGCATTTTTGCCGTTTATGGCGCCCGCCAGACCCGTGGGCAGTTTTGCCCGTTCCTGTTCAAGATATCCCTCAAGAAATTCCGGGGCCACAAGGATGCTCAGTCGCTGCATGCCGCCCTTGCAGTCCAGCACGCCGCTGGTTTCCGGCAGGTAGGTGATGCGGTTGCTGCCGCCCGTATGCACGCAACGGGTATGCCTGAGCGCGCCTTCCGCATAGTGGCAGCAGTTCAATCCCGCAAGCATGAAGCCGAAAATCAGGGGCGAATGGTCAATGGCAAATTCCTTCCGAAAGCAGGCCGACGCGGGCACCTGGGCGAACTGCAACGCCAGGCCAGGCTTGAGCGGCAGGGCAGCGCCGCCCGCCATCCGGTACACATTTGAAGCGGCAAAAGCCGCCGTATCCTGCTTATGATTCATGACGCACGGTTAAACCCCTTCCCCGCGAGGGACAGTTTTTGACCCTTGAAGGGTTAGCCCGACTGATGTGTGCAGTGTATTGAAAAGTACATTCAATTTCAACATCAGGCAGGACGATAAATCATGCGCTACTTTACCCAGTATTTTTCGGCCTTTGTGTTGTGCCTGGGCGTGATGGCGGTATGGGCGGCGTCAGCGCTCTCGGCGGAAGCGACGCCCAAAGCACCCGACTACACGCTGGACGCCATCACTGTTACCGCCACCAAGAGGGAGCAGAAGGTCAAGGATATTGCCACAAGCATTTCCACTGCCACGGACATTGACCTTGAAAACAGTGCCGCCCAGACGCTGAAAGACGCGACCCGGCTTTTCCCCAACGTGCATATGAAGAGCACGAGTTCCGGCAATGAAATGGTCATTCGCGGGTTTTCCACCTGGGATACGGCCCTGCAGTCTCCGGCCGGGCTGTACGTGGACGAGATACCCTATCCGCTTTCCTACATGCAGAACCTGTATCTTATGGATATGGAGCGCGCCGAGGTGCTGCGCGGCCCCCAGGGAACCCTTTTCGGGCAGAACAGTGAATCCGGCGTGGTCAATCTGGTGCGCCGCGTGCCCGACAACACCAAGCGGGCGCATATTTTTACCGAAGGCGGCACCTACAATACCTACAGGCTGGGAGCCTCGGCATCCGCGCCTATCCTTGAGGACAAGGTATTTTTTTCCGGCAGTTTTCTGCGCCACCAGAGCGATGGCTACGTGGAAAACCTATACAAGGACAGCACCCGCGCCGCGCGCAATGACGCAACCTCCGGGCGCGGCATGTTGCGCTTCACGCCAACGGATAGGGTAGACCTGCGCCTTTCGCTGGACGCCTCGCGTCAGGATGTGGGCGTGGGCACCATGCGTATGGATACTGGCCCCTATAGGTCCGACAGGTGGGAGGTACGCTCCAACGCCGCGGACTCGTCATCCGCAACCTTCACCTTGCCCGCTCTGGTGGCCAGCTATACGGGCGACGCGGCCAAGCTGACATCCATAACGAGCTACATGGCCTACAACTACGACATGAAGAGCGACATAGACCGTACCCCGCTGCCCACAGGGGTTTCAGACATGCAGATCGACCAGCGCAACTTTACGCAGGAACTGCGGCTGGCCTCGGTGCGCACGTCGCGATTGTCGTGGGTCACGGGGGCCTTTGTGGGGGCTTCGCGCACAAAAACCGATATGGATCGCCTGATGCAGCGGGCCGTGGCAACTTCGTATCTGCATACGGACTATACCAGCGATACGCAGGCGCTTTTTGGTCAGGGCACGTTGTCCATTGTGGACGGGCTGCGGCTGACAGTGGGCCTGCGCGCGGAAAATACCCGGCTCAACGGCGAGCAGACCTACCGCACCTCCGCCGTGCGCCGCAGCTACGCAAAGGACGTGACCTTTACGGAACTGCTGCCCATGGCGTCACTTTCGTGGGATGCCACAGCCAACATAACGCCGTACATTTCCTGGTCGCAGGGCTATCTGCCCGGCGGTTTCAACATCTTTTCCGCCAGCAACCGGGGCAACTTCTATTATGAGCCGGAATACAGCACCAACTATGAGGCGGGGTTCAAAACGCACTGGCTCGATGACAAGCTGCTGGCCAATGTGTCTGCCTTTTATTCCACCATCCGCGACAAGCAGGTGCGCGAAGAAGACCCCACGGGCGGCGTAGGCACCTGGAAGTTCACCAATTCCGCGCAGGCGCATTCGTCGGGCTTTGAGGCCGAGGTGAAGGCATATCCGCTTGCCGGACTGGAACTGCGCGGCGGCGTCGGGTACGCCCGCTCGGTCATTGACGACTGGACCACCACCGTCAACGGCGTGAAAAAGGACTTCAGCGGCAAACGTCTGCCCTGGGCCCCGGATCTGACCTACAATATCGGCGTTGGCTACACGCACGAAACCGGCCTATTTGCCCAGGTGGATATGTTTGGCGCGGGCAAGCAGTATTTTGACGCCGAAAACAAGCTCAGCGATGACGGCTATCAGACCGTCAACGCGCAGGTGGGCTACCACGGCGACAATTGGGACGTTTCGCTGTGGGGCAAAAACGTTCTGGACGCCCGCTATGCCACCAAAAAACTGGTCAGCAATAGCCAGACCATTGTGGAAGACGGCGCGCCCATGACCTTTGGCGTCACTGTGGGATGGAGATTCTAGGCATGACCGCACAGCATAAGAATCCTGAAAATCTTGTGGGCGAACTGCCTTTCGCCTCTTTGTCCGACTGGCTGGTGGCCCCGGTGCGCATGGCGCTACTCAGGCTGGCCCTGGAACTGGAACTGCCGGACATTCTGGAGGAAGTTCACAGCGTGTCCGGCATTGCGGCGCACCTGAAAAAAAATTGCGGCGCGTCGGCGGACGCGTCCCGCCTGACAAGCCTTATGGACGGCATGGTCGCGGCCGGTCTGGCCTGCAAGAAGGACGGCGCATACAGCAACAGCGCCCTGGCAGGGGCGTATCTGCGCAAGGGATCGCCCGTTTTTCTGGGGAGCCTTGTGGCCTCGCTGTCGGGCATGCAGCACCGCAATTTGCCCTGCCTGCGTGAAAGGCTTTTTGGCGAGGAGCCTCACCCGAACGCGAACGGGGCGAACACAATGAACCCCGAAAGCAGGCTGAACCCCGAAGGCAGGCTGCGCGACGAGCAGCACTGGAAGCGCTCGCTGGCTGGCCTTGCGGCCTATCAGAAGGCTGGCGCTGCGGACATTCTGGCCCGGCTGATTGCCGGGCTTCCCGGTGCGGCGGCGTTTACGTCCATGCTGGATCTGGGGTGCGGGCCGGGCATCACGGCCTTGCGTGCGGCCACGCTTTTGCCGGATCTGCATGTCACGCTGTGCGACTTTTCGCCTGTGCTGGACATGGCCAGGGCAGAAGCCGCAGCCTGCGGCATGTCCGACCGCGTTGAACTGCGCCCCGGTGATTTCAACACCGTGGCGCTGGGCCATGACCACGATCTCGTCTGGGCCTGCCAAAGTCTGTACTACGCCACAGACCTGCCGGAATTTCTGAAAAAAGTGTGCGCCGCGCTGCGCCCCGGCGGGCTGTTTGTCAGCGTGCATGAGGGTGTGCGTGAAGGCGTGGCCCCGGAGGTGCTCGTTCTTTCGCGTCTTTCACTGGCCATGGAGGGGCAGGACGTGTCCCTGAGCTACGGGCAGATGACCGCCGCCGCCAGCGGTGCCGGGCTGGAACGCGTTCTGGCGCGCCCCGTGCCCATGCTGTTTGGCCAGGCGGAACTGGAAGTGTTCAGAAAGCCGCACAGGGCTGATGCAGGGGGTGAGGCATGAAGGTATGGGCCGCACTGGCGGTGTGCGTATTTGTTGCGATGGGGTGGGGTGCTTCGGCCACGGCAAATCCGGCAGACCCCGCAGACCGGGCAAATCTGGCAGGCCCGGCAGACCAGTCCCATGCAGCAGGCCCTGTTGCCCCGTTAGTCCCGGCAGGCCAGCCAAATCCGGCAAATCCGCCAAGCCCACCAGACCGGGCAGGTCAGGAGAATGCGGCGGAACCCGCAGGAGCGCGCCCAACCTCGAACTTGCGGCTGGCTGCGCCGCTGGTGCCGCAGGCGGTTCCCTTGCTGGGCGTCGGGGAGAGCGCGTTATTCCAGAAGGCCGGAGTCGGGACGTCATTCAGCCTTTGGCGTTCGCCGGAGCAGTTGCGCGCTCTGGTGGCCAACGGGCAGGTGGATGCCGTGGTGGCGGCTTTGCCCACTGCGGCGGTTCTGGCGCGGCGCGGCGTGCCCTGCGTGGTGCTGGCTGCCTATGCCGCGCCCCTGTGGCTGGTGGGGCCGCCGGATCTCGCACGCGAAGGCGAGCCGCCTCTTGATACGCTCCGTCGGCTGCTGGACAGGGAAATCCTGTTGCCCTTCGGCCCCGGCAACATGCCGGAACTGGCCCTGCGGGTGCTGGCGGCGCAGGGCCGCCTTGACTGCCCCCTGCGTCACTGCGGCAGCGCCCTTGAGGCGGTCAACCTGCTGCGCCTGGGGCAGGGCGGCGCGGCGCTGTTGCCGGAGCCTTCCGCCTCTCTGGCCACTGCCGGGGGAGGCATGATCCGGCTGCTGGATTTGCGCGAGGCATGGTCGGCAGCCTTTCCCGATCATGCGGACATGCCTACGGCCTGCCTTATGGTCGTAGGAGCGACGGCGCGTGATCCGGCCCTGCGAGCGCTGCTGCGTCAGGGCTTTGTGGAGGGCATGCGCGAAATGGAAAACAATCCACAGGCCAGCCTCATGACAGCCAGGCGGCACAGCCCGGAACTGGGCGCTGTGCTGGAACGCGCCGCAACCCAAGAGCGGCCTTTTATGTCTTCTGCGGTTCTTGTGGGTGATCGCGGCAAAAAGGCCGCGCTTTTCATGCTGCAACGCCTGCTGGAACTGACTCCAGCCTCCGTGGGCGGCAGCCTGCCCACAAACGATTTTTGGGATATGGGCCGTGAAGAATAGTCTGAGTATGCTGAAACTGCGGCGCGGTCTGCTGTGGCGTCTGCTCGGATGCGTGCTTTTTCTGGGCGCATGGCAATGGGCCGCTGCACGTGGCGGCGGGCTGGCGCTGGCCTCGCCTCTGGAAACCTGGTTCGCGCTGGTGGATCTGGCCGCACAGCCCTGGTTCTGGACGCAGGGCATGCTGCCCACCCTTGGGCGGGTGCTGGCCGGGTTCGGGCTGGGGCTTCTGGCAGGAGGGCTGCTGGGGTGGATTGCCGGAATCTATCCCGAGGCGGCCCTGCTGCTCTTGCCTTTTCGCTGGGTGCTTTCAAGCGTGCCGGGCGTTGTGCTGGTTATCCTGGCCATGCTCTGGTGCGGGGTGGGGTCGGGCATGATCATCCTGATTGTGGCGCTTACCAGCGCCCCCACCATCTATATGGCGCTTCAGGAAGGGCTGGGCGCGGTTGATCCGGCGCTGTGCGAAATGGTGCGGCTTTACAGGGTTCCCTTACGCAAACGATTTACGGAACTCTATTTGCCCGCAGTGGCCGCGCCGTTGGTGTCAGCCTGCGTGGTGGCTCTGGGCGGCGGCATGCGCGTGGCGATTCTGGGGGAAACCCTCGGGGCTTCACAGGGACTTGGCTATACGCTGGCTCTGGCGCGGGCAGACCTTAACACGCCAGGACTATATGCCGTGGCCCTGGTCAGCATGCTGCTGGTCAGCGCCATTGAGGCCACGTTTCTGCGCTGCCTGCGCAATAAACTGTGCGGGGGAGGAAGACCATGACCCGACAGACTCCACTGGCCCCACAGACTCCACTGGCTCCACAGACCCGACAGATTCCACTGGCTCCACAGACTCCAAGGGCTCCACTGGCCCCACTGGTAAGGCTTTGTGACGTCGGGCATTGTTTCGGCGCGCATAGGGTGTTGTGCAAGGTCAATTTTACGCTTGAGGCTGGCGGGTGCGTGGTGCTTACAGGCCCCAGCGGCGCGGGAAAATCCACATTGACGCGCATTATGACGGGCCTGTTGCGCCCGCAGGAAGGCACCGCGCACCTCACTGTCCGGCGTGTGGGCTTTGTTTTTCAGGAGCCACGCCTTCTGCCCTGGCGCACGGCCCTGCAAAACGTCCTGCTGCCCTGTGACGCGCATCAACCGGAAGCGCGGCGCTACGCCCTTGAAATGCTGGAAGCCGTGGGCCTCTCCGGGGCAACTTCCCTGCTGCCGGGCGAGCTGTCCGGCGGTATGCGGCAGCGGGTTTCTTTGGCCCGCGCTCTGGCCGTGCGCCCGGATCTTCTCATTCTGGACGAGCCGTTCACGGGGCTGGACGGCCCCTTGCGTGAAGACATGAAGGCGCTGATTGAAAGCCTGGTGGGCGCGGGGCAGGCCGGGGCCGCCATGGCTGTGGTTCAGGTTGCGCACCATCAGCAGGACATCCTGAGCCATGCCAGTGCGCAGTTCCGGCTTGAGCGCGGCACGCTGACAACAGTGCCATCCATGCTGGTATAATCTGCCCGTGGCTGACTGCTCTACGTGCAGGGGGCACGCGGCAAACCGGATTCGCTGCCACTGATTGGCTTTCAACTCTTGAAGCAGATATTCTTCGCAACGGTCACGCCTGAAAACCGCTGTTGCAATAACATCGCTTCTAATCACAGCCCACTTTGCACCCAACTAAACTCCACTAAAAGTTTTGGGGGGTGGGGGGGGGGAGGATATCCTTTTACAAAAGGGGCCCACCCCCACAAGGTATTTCAATCCCTCCCCGCAAAGTCTTTCCCCCCACAAAGCCCTTGAGATGAATCCGCGCTAGCCCCCCCGCACGCGGGGCACGCAGAATTTAAGGCCGCTCTTACGATTGCGCTTCCCGCTAGCCCCCGCACGCGGGGCACGCAGCGTGCGCGGCGTACGCGGGGCACGCGGCGCGCTTTTGCCGTATTGTCCTTCTTTTGTCCGCTTTCGTGCCGCTTGGGCATGAAAGCGTGTCGTTTTTTTGGGGGAGTTGCCGTTTTTTCTGATCCTGCCGTAGAAAGCGGTAAAGACAAATTGTGTAAAAATATATTGCGTAAACATATGCTGCGCAGCAGCGCTGTAAGGAGGCCCCATGTTTCGTTTTTTACGCGTTAATATGGCGACAAAAACCTGTGTGTTTGAAGAAATCCCTCAGGAATATGCGGGCCTTGGCGGTCGCGCCCTGACTTCGGCCATTGTGGCGCGCGAAGTTCCGCCCACCTGCACGCCCATCGGCCCCCACAACAAGCTGGTTTTCGCGCCTGGCCTGCTGGGCGCCACCAACAGCCCCAACGCCAACCGTATTTCCGTGGGCTGTAAAAGCCCGCTTACCGAAGGCATCAAGGAATCCAACGCGGGCGGTCAGCCCGGCGGGCATCTGGCCCGTTTGGCCATTCTTGCCGTGATTGTTGAAGACATGGCCGAAGAAGGCCAGTGGTGGCAGCTTGAAGTGAGCAAGGACCACGCAAAGCTGGTGCCTTCTGAAACGGCGGGGCTGAACAACTTTGATACCGTGGCCAAACTTGTTGAAAAGTACGGCAGTGATTGCAGCTATGTCACCATCGGCCGTGCGGGCGAGTTCAAGCTCACCGCCGCCTCCATTGCCTTTACCGACCGCGAGTTGCGGCCCATGCGCCATGCCGGGCGCGGCGGCGTGGGCGCGGTTATGGGCTCTAAAGGACTCAAGGCCATTATCGTGAATCCCGAGGGCGGCAAAAATCAGCCCCTTGTGGACGAAGCGGCCTTCCGCGATGCTTCCAAGCGCTTTGCCAAGGCTCTGGCCGAGCATCCCATCACGAGCAAGGGTCTTGCGGAGTACGGCACCGCCGTGCTTGTGAACATTCTGCATGAAGCGGGCGGCCTGCCCACGGCCAACTTTACCGTGGGCCGGTTTGACAAGCATGAGGCCGTGTCCGGCGAACTGCTGAACCAGGTTACCAAGGAGCGCGGCGGCACGGTGGCGCACGGCTGCATGAGCGGCTGCATGATCCGTTGCAGCGGCATTTTGCCCGACAAGAAAGGCAAGTTCCAGAGCAAGTGGCCGGAATATGAAACCCTGTGGGCCTTTGGCCCCCATTCCGGCATCGGGGATCTGGACGCCATCTCGCAGTACGACTATCTGTGCGACGACATCGGCGTGGACACCATTGACGTGGGTGTCGCCATGGGTGTTGCCATGGCTGGCGGGGGCATCCCTTACGGCGATGCCAAGGCCGTGCTGGCCGCCATGCACGCCATCAGCGAAGGCACGCCCCTTGGGCGCATCATCGGTTGCGGCACGGCCACCACTGGCCGGGTTTTCGGCGTGCGCCGGGTGCCCACGGTCAAGGGGCAGAGCCTGCCCGCCTATGACCCGCGTGCCGTCAAGGGCCAGGGCGTCACCTACGCCACCTCGCCCATGGGCGCTGACCACACGGCCGGGTATGCCGTTACCGCCAACATCCTGAGCAGCGGCGGCACTGTTGATCCGCTGAAAAAGGAAGGCCAGATCGAGCTTTCGCGCAATCTTCAGGTGGCTACGGCCTCGGTGGACTCCGTGGGGCTGTGCCTGTTCACGGCTTTTGCCATTCTTGACGTGCCGGACGCTTTGCCCGCCATTGTGGACATGCTCAACGCCAAGTTCGGCTGGCAGCTTACGGGCGATGACGTGGTGACGCTGGGCCAGCGCATCCTGTCCACGGAAATCGACTTCAACCGCCGCGCGGGCATCACCCAGGCCGCGGACGTGCTGCCCGATTTCTTTACGGATGAAAAGCTTCCCCCGCACAACACCACCTTTGACATCACCCACGACGAACTCAAGACTGTGTTCAACTGGATAGAGGAAAAGGGCTAGAGCATTTTAACTTTGAAAAAGTGTAAATGCTCTACCGCTGCACAAAAGTGCAGCGCGCCACAAAGTGGCGTGGATTCAGCCGAAAAATCGCATTTTTCGGCTGAATGAAAACTTTGAAATGTAAAACAGTTCAAAGTTAATCTGCGCGAGATCGCATTACGAAAAACGGCCGCTCCGGTCGGGCAAGACCGGGGCGGCGAAAATTTTTGTCTTGTTGTTGGCAGAGTGGCATGAACCTGCCAGGGGCTGACATGGCTCTTACAGCTTGACGGCGGCCCGACGGCATGGGCATATATGATCTGGCCGCCTTTGCGTCCAAGGAGTTTGTCATGCACCTGACCGTGAAGCTGAGCACCACGTTGCGCGACCATGTGCCCGGCTATAATCCGGAAGCGGGCCTGCAGCTTGCCATGCCGGAGGGCAGCAGCGCGGAGCAGTTGGCCCGGCATCTGAATCTGCCGCTGCAAGACATCAAAATTGTTATGGTCAACGGACGCCAGCGTAAGGTTGACGATCTCCTGCGCGACGGAGATCGCATTGCCTTCTTCCCGGCTGTCGGTGGAGGCTAGCGTCCGTTGGCCATGACAAAATCAGAAGTGCGCGCTTTTTTTACTCCCTACCTGCGCGCCGAATACCCCGCACCTTCTGCCAGCCCCACGGCCTCCTGCGGGCGGGGCGCTCCTGAAAGCACACTTTTTGTGAGCCTTACCGGTCTGCGGGCCTGGGCAAAATTGCATGGCCTGCCCGAGCGTGAGGCCATGGCGCGCCTGCTGTACTTCAACATATGGCCCGAGAGGTTTCGCCGTAACTTCGGCCTGTTCTCCGCACAGGACATGGCCCGTCTGTTGCGCAGCCGTATTCTTGTTCTTGGCTGCGGCGGGCTTGGGGGCCACGCGGCGGAGTTGCTGGCGCGTATGGGCGCGGGTTTTTTGCGCCTCGCGGACAATGATGTTTTTGACGAGAGCAATCTCAACCGCCAACGCTTCTGCACCGAAAGCGCCCTGGGCCGTCCCAAGGCCCTTGTGCTGCGGCAGGCCCTTGCAGACGTGGCTTCGCACCTTGACGTGGAGGCAGTGCAGTTGGAGGCGGACGAGCACAATCTGCCGGATCTTCTGCGGGGTGTGGATGTGGCCCTGGATTGCCTGGACACTATCGCGGCCAAGACAGCGCTGGAAAGGGCCTGTCTTGCGGCGGGAGTGCCCTTTGTGCATGGCTCCGTCCTGCGGGACGAGGGCTTTGCCTATGTGAACGGGGGGCCGACGCCCCGTCTGGCGGAACTGTATCCGCAGGGGCAAAGCGGTGACGAACTGGCAGAGGCCCGCCGTGAAGGCGTGGGCACGCTGGCCCCGGCGGCTGTGGCCTGTCTTATGGTCAGGCTGTGCCTGCGCATTGTGCTTGCCCCGCCTTCCGAGTCTTCTGGGGCAGGGGCTGAAACCGATGGGGCCGGGGCAGAAGAGGTCGCCGGGGTAGAAGAGGCCGACGGGACGGAAGCGGGCGGCGCACCATGCCCCTGCGCCAGGCCGCAGGTACAGGAAAGCGCATCTGCCTCGCAGGAAAGTGCCGCCGGGGGGGCATCAGCCGGAAATCCGGCATCCGGGTACCAGCCAGCGGGCAATATGCCAGCCGGTAATCTGCCAGCCGGGCATGGCCCACAGGTATTGTCACCCCTCTACCATCTGGACATGTCCGTACCGGAACTGGAGCGCTTTTTCTGGGAATAACCCGCCAGTGCGGGCGGGGGCACTACCAATGGCTGCCGAGCCACACGGACGCGGCGTTACGGCGTAGCAACCCGCCGGTGTAGGGCAATTTTTTTTTCTTCTTCTTTCCGCTGGCGTCGTGATCTGACAATCCACCGGGCCTATCTGCCCTGGTATTCCCAGATGATCTGCCCCGTTTTTTCCGTGCCGTAGCCTCCGAGGGCCGTTACTTCCTGCTTGAAGTCAGCGCTGCGTATGACGTCCAGCAGGGCCTGCATGGCAGGGGTTTCATAAAAGCGCCGGGGAATGACGAGGTCGTATTCTTCCACACCCACGGGCACAAAGGGCAGACCCAGTGCGTTGGCGGCGGAGCGCACGGCAAGGCCCGCGTCCGCGCGGCCTGAAAGCACGGCCGCTGCCACATTCATATGGGTGTATTCCTCATCCCGATAGCCGGTGATGCGCGTGGGCGCAATGCCAAGACAGGCAAGCCTGTAGTCCAGCAGCACGCGGGTGCCGCTGCCGCGCTGCCGGTTCACGAAGCGCAGCCCTTGCCGCGCCAGATCCTCAATGCCGCTGATGCCAAGGGGGTTGCCCGGCGCTGTCAAAATGCCCTGTTCCCTGTCCACAAGGCGCAGCAGAACAACGGGTTCTTCAAGATTTTCTTCAATAGCCTTGCGGTTGTATACGCCACTGGCAGCGTCCAGCAAATGACTGCCAGCCAGATGGCACTGGCCGCGCCCAAGGGCCATGAGCCCGCCCAGAGAGCCCACATGGGCCGAGGTGAGGCGGTAGCGGGGATGGGTTTTGCGCAGCAGGCTGTCCAGCAAATCCAGCGTGTTGTCGTGGCTGCCGATGGCCAGCAGGGCGTTGTCAAGCGCGGCCTGCGGACGCAGCAGGTCCACTGTCACGGGTTCCCCGGCGTCGCAGCCTTCGCTGTCGCGCGGGATGCGGATGATGCCGTCAGCGCGGCTCAGGCTGGTAATGGTGCCAGCGCCCCGTGGCAAGGGCACGGCGACGATGGTTCCATCCACCCGGCCCAGTTTCACGCGCAGACGTTCCTCCATGCCGGGGCGTGAGGGCAAGGGGTTGCAGGGAATGGCCGTGGCTTTTTCGCGTTCTGTTGCAACATGTTTTTGCCACAGGGCCAGCAGGGGCAGCACAAATTCTTCCATGGCGATACCGGCCGAGACCGGATAGCCGGGCACGCCGATAACAGGCTTGCCGCGCACCACAGCCAGAATTGTGGGCTTGCCGGGCATGACCGAAACGCCGTGTACCAGCACCTCGCCCAATGATTCCAGCACATGGGCCGTGTAGTCGTGACTGCCTGCCGAAGACCCGGCATTGAGGATGACAAGGTCGGCCCCCGCGCCCGCACCTGCGTTCGCGCCCGCACCTGCGTTCGCGCCCGTTCCTGCGACCATTCCCTCACCTGTGCCCATCCCCTCACCTGCGTCCGTTCCCGACTTCGCTCCAGACTCTATTCCTGCCCCCGTTCCCGACTCCGTCCCCGCACCTGTTTCTGGCCCCGTTCCCGCTTCCACCGTATTCAGCGCGCCAAGAGCGGCCATGACGGCGGCGGCAATGGCCTCCGGCTCGTCGGGAACCACGGGCAGGGTGACGGGATGGCCCCCGGCCTCAGTAATCATGGCCGAAAAAATCAGCGAATTGAATTCAGGCAGCACCCGTCCGGCGCGCAGGTCTTCCTCCCGCGCTTCGCTCAGGGGCACAATTTCCGAACCGCTGGGAACGATGGCAACGCGCGGGCGCGCGAACACCGGCACTTCAAGCACGCCGCCCGCAGCCAGCGCGCCCAGATCATACGGGCCAATGCACATGCCGGGCGGCAAAATGATTTCCGTGGCCACCATGTCCTCGCCCATCTTGCGTACATGCTGCCAGGGAAAGGCGGCCTTTTCTATGACGGCCCACTGAACGTCGCCGACAGTTTCGGTATTGACGTTTTCCACCATGATGACAGCGTTGCAGCCGTCGGGCAGGGGGTGGCCAGTGTTGATCCAGTGGGCGGCCTTGCCGAGTTCAAGGCGCAGGGGATTGCGCGCGGAAGCGGAAAAGGTGTCCTCGGCATTGACGGCAATACCGTCCATGGCCGCTCCGTGAAATGCCGGGGACGATCGGCGGGCCGCCACAGGACGGCTGAGCACGCGGTGAAGCGCCCGAGTCAGGAGAACGGTTTCTTCCGCCAGGCAGTGCGCGTGGGCGTCCAGCCTTGCAAACCAGAGGTTTCTGGCTTCATCGGGCGGCAGCAGGGTCAGGTAGGTATTGCGTTTCAAGGCTGTTCTCCGTGCTGGTGCGGGTAAATGTGGCGGCTTTACTGAAAAAGCTCCACCATGACCGTGTCTCCCGCATTGAATCCTTCGCGGTTCTCCGGGCAGACCAGCAGGCCGTCAGCCGCCGTCATGCCGGTAATAATGCCGGAGGTTCCCGTGAGAGGATCGGCTTCGTACAGCGGGCACAGTGCGTCGCCGCTGTTGGGCGCTGTGTGCGCAAGCGGCGTCAGGCGTACGCGCAGGTAGTCGCGGCGGCCCTGTGCCGAGGCTATGGAGCGCGTCAGGCGCGCCGGAACACGGGGGACAATTTCCGGCTCTGTCTGCCCCTGAAGATGGTGGAGCAGGGGCAGCAGAAAGACCCGCGCGCAGATGATGGCGCTGGCAGTATGGCCCGGAAGCCCCATGAGGCAGACGGTGCGCCCGGCAGCGGTGGCGCGGCCCAGAATGAAGGGCTTTCCGGGGCTGAGGGCCACGCCGTGGGTGAGAATTTTTCCCCCGGGCATTGCGGTGAACACGTCAACCGTGTGGTCGCGCATACCCGCCGACGAGCCGCCCGACACCACCACCACATCGTATTCGTCGGCAAGCCGTGTAAGGCATGCCTCAAGTTCACCGGCATCGTCACGTACAAGCCCGGCCCGCACTGCCTGCGCCCCTGCCTCGCGGCACAGGGCGGCGATGCTGTGGGCGTTGACGTCGCGGACTTTTCCGGGCGGCGGCGTTTCCTCAATGGGCACCACTTCATCCCCGGTGGACACAATGGCCACGCGCGGGCTGCGCCGTACCGTCACATCCGTCTGGCCAAAGGCCGCCAGAAGGCCGATGTCCTGCGGGCGCAGGCGGCGTCCGGCGGCAAGGAGCCGCGCTCCGGCGGCAGCGTCGTCGTCACGCAGAACAACATTGTCGCCTGGGGCCTGACTGCGGGTCAGCTCCACAAGGTTGCCCCCGGCCGAACGGGAATACTCCACCATGACGGCGCAGTCCGCGCCCTGCGGCAGCATGCCGCCCGTAAGTATGCGCGCCGTCTGCCCCTCGTGAAGGATGACGGAGGGAGCCGCCCCCATGGGGCAGTCGCCCACGCATTCCACAAGGGCCGGGTTGGCCTCCTGCGCGCCGAAAATATCGCGGGCCCGCACGGCGTAGCCGTCCACAGTGGCGCGGTCGAATCCGGGCAGGTCGGCGGGGGCTGCAAAATCTTCCGCAAGGCGGCGGCCAGAGGCCGCGTCCAGCGGGACGCGCTCGGCGCACAGCACGGGGAAGGTACGGATATGGCCCATAACCGTTTCCACGGGCTGCAAGGTCAAAAAGGATTTCACGCCGGGCCTCCGGGTGGTTTTTAGAGCATTTAACACTTGAAATGCGGGTGGACGCGTGGGCAGCGCCCGCCAAAAAACCGCAACCGCCCCCCGTTTGCGCGGGTACGCGCCATAACTGGCGTGGTTGCCACGGGGGAGCGCATATCCCAGGGCAAACCTGTTCCGACAAAATGGATAACCCTTTAAATTTAGCAGGAAACCTTGCCAAAGGGCAACACATGAATACCGCTGACAAAAGCTGCGGCAAGGGGAGATCGGCAAGGTGAGCGCGGGACGGCACTAAGCCGGAGGCGCGCCGCATGGGCCTTGCGTGGCGTGCCAGCCGAGCTGCTGCATGTGTTTAGAAGCAGGTACCGGGGTAATCTTTTTTGGGTAGCGAGCGCTGTAGGTGGGCAAAGGAGACGTGAGAGAACAGGTGTGCTTCGTCTGCCAGTATTATGAAAGTGTACTGGCCCTGTGCGGTCGGGCAGTGAACTGCGATAAAAGTTTTGGGGGGTGGGGGCGTGGGGGAGGAGACCCTTTTACAAAAGGGTCCCTCACCCACAAAGCATTCCTTCTCCCACAAAGCACTTCAATATGACAGTGCCACTAACGTCCTAGCAGGTGCAGAAAAACGCCTGTGGCGAGCATGTCGGCGCAGCCGCCGGGGCTGAGCCTGCGCCGCACAAAGGCCGCGCTCATGCGGTCAAGGGTGCGGCGGCCGTGAGCGGTATTGAGCCCGCCAGCGTCAAGGGTCGCGGCTGCGTAGGCTCTGGCCAGGGCAAAGCCTCTGCCGCCCCCGCGCCAGAGCAGGCTCGTATCCTCGACGCTGGCCAGCAGTTCCAGCAGGGTATGGACCATGGCCCTGTTCATGTTTATGGCCGCGCCATGCCGCCGCAGGCTGTGGCAGGCAAGGGCCACGCCGGGAAAGCCCTGTTCCGCCTCGCCGCGCACGCCGCGCATGCCGTACATGACATAGATGACCTCGCCGGGGGTGAGGCTGCGGTTAAGGCCTTTTTCCAGCAGAGGGCGCATGGCCTTGGGCAGGGCGTGCCGCGCCTTGCGGGGGCAGAAGCCCGGAATGGCCCGTTGTGCCGCTTGGGGGCCGCAGGGCAGGGCGGCCATGTCCGCTCCGGTGATGCCCCGCACAAAGGAGGCCGCCGTGCGGCAGAGGGCCTGCACGTTGGCGGCGCTGCCCAACCTGACCAGTCTGCCCAGGGCGGCGCAGAAGAGGCCCAGGGAGAAAATCAGTCCTTTGTGGGTATTGACGCCATTGGTGGCCGCGAACATGTCCTGTTCCGCCTTGAGGCCCAGCGCCCGCAGGCGTGGGAAGACGGCCTGCGGTTCCAGCGATGCGGTGGCCGAACCCAGCGCGTGGGCCTGGGTGAAATAGCCTTGCAGGGCACGAGCACTGCGCACAAAGGTGGCGTAGTCCATGTCCTTATGCGCGCCCTGGCTGTCACGGCAGACCAGCCCCGGCTTTGGCCCGGCGGCGGCTTCAAGAATGGCGGCCCGTGCTGCCAGTTCACCGACGCGGGCCGAGGATAGGGACGGGCTTTTCTGCCGCACGGGGGCGCATGCGCACAGGTTTTTCAGGCAGGACATCAGGATTGGGCATCCGCGCTGATGGCAAGGGCCAGCAGGTTGTGTACATGGGCCATGATTTCTTCCGGGTCGTGCTTGCCCTGTCTGCGGCAGAGGCTTGCCGGGGCCTGGCACAAAAAGCAGCGCCGTGGCGGAAGTCCGGCGTCAGCCCGGTTCACGGGCTGCCCCTGCACGCCCAGCACGTCCGCATCAGCCAGCCTGCCCAGGGGGTGCTCTTCTTCCACTGCCACGCAAAGGGCCTTGAGCAGTGCCGGATCAAGGTTTACGGCGGCTATCCAGCAGGGGCCGTCCACTCCGGCGCGTTCTGTTTCGGCCGCGAAACAGGCTGCGTGCCCGCAATGGCGCGCAATGGCGCGGCCAAGGGCCTGCCGCAGGCTGTCGAAGGCCTGGGCAGAGCCAGCCGGATTTTTATCCGCGCCGGGGATGTTGAGCGTGAGCGAAATCACGGCCTGCCCGAAGGTTGCGGCAAGCTCGCGGCGCAGGTTCCAGCGCGCTTCCCTTTCGGCAAGGATGGCAGCAAGGATGGCAGCACGGGGGGCGGCAAGGATGGCAGCACGGGGGGCGGCATGGATGTCGTTTTGGCTCATGAAAACTCCGCTTCCGGCGCGGCGACGGCTTCCGCCGCGCCGGAATGTGAGGCATACGTCTGCTAGAGCAGTTTACGAATGGAATGAGTTAAATGCTCTGCAAGGATTTTTCTGTAAATCCTTGCCACGAAATGCGAGTAGGCGGGCTTTTGCCTGCCGTACGCGAGCATTTCAAGTGTTAAATGCTCTGTTTTGTGGCGTAGATATGGTCCACAATGGTTCCGTCACGGTATTCCATAGTGCCCACGACCTTGTCGCCGCGCTCGTAGGCAAGAGGCTTGCCGGTCATGCGCACGGCCTGATCGTGCAGGTCTTCAATGCCGCACACGGGCAGGCGCGCGTCGCGCAGTCTGTCGGCCAGTTCCTTGCGGGCCGGGTTCACGGCGATGCCGCGTTCCGTCACCAGCACGTCCACCGTGGAGCCTATGGTTGTCAGGGTGGTGCATTTTTCCACCACAATGGGCAGGCGGGCGCGCACCAGGGGGGCCACGATGATGGTCAGCTTGGCCCCGGCAGCGGCATCGTTGTGGCCGCCGGAACCGCCGATGATATTGCCGTTGGAATCCGTGGTGACGTTGACGTTGAAATCAAGGTCGATTTCCGTACCGCCCAGGAGGACGGCGTCGAGAAAGTCCACGCAATTGCTTTTTCTGTTGGGGTTTGCGTAGGTGTCGGCGGATATCTCAACGTGGCGCGGGTTCTGGGCAATGGATTTGACGCTGCTCAGGTCAAAGCACTGCACGTCAAAAACGTTGTCGAACAGGCCTTCTTCAAGCATTTCAACCATGTATTTGGTGATGCCGCCGAGCAGAAATCCGCCGTGCACCTTCATGGCGCGCATGTCTTCACGCAGAAAGAGCGATGCCGCCAGCGAAGCGCCGCCAGCGCCCGTCTGATAGCAGAAGCCGTCCTGCAGCAGGCCGGAGGCCTTGATGACGGCCTGGGCGTTGCGGGCAATGGCCAGGGCCACAGGATCGCGCGTGAGGCTGATGGAACCGGAGACAATGCCCGCGGGATCGCCGATTTTGTCCACAACCACCACATGATCCACCACGTCGTGGGGTATGCTTATGCGGGCAAGGCCGCCTTCAACCACATGGTCGGTGACGGCGATGACCTTGGCGGCATGCTGCGTGTCGGGGATGATATAGCCCAGCGAGCCGCAGGCGGACGGACCTTCGGTGCCGGTGATGTTGCCCATGGCGTCCACTGCGGGCGCGGCGACCACGGCGATGTCTATCTTGAGCGAACCTTCGCCTATGGCGCGGGGTCGTCCGCCGTGCGAGCGGAATATGACGGGCGTGGGCAAGATGCCGCCCGTGATGGCTTTGGCCAGGGGGCCGCTCATGTAGTCCGTATCAAGCCCGGTGATGACGCCGGTCCTGATGTGCTCGATGAGGTGCTCGTGCACGGGAAAAAGCGAAGAGCAGGCCACGGTGATGCCCTTGACCCCAAGGGCGGCCACAGCGTCCATGGTCATGTTGACCACATGGTCGCCATTGCGCAGATGGTGGTGAAAAGACAGGGTCATGCCGTCCTTGAGGCCGCATTCACGCAGCGCGGCGGCAATGGTGGAGATATATTTGCGTTTCATTACAGCGCCCCCTTATGCATCAGCCAGAAGCAGGATGCGTTCCGCCCTTTTGATAATGGGCAGGTCAATCATCATTCCGTCCAGTGAAACGGCTCCCTTGCCTTCTTCGCTGGCTTTGCGGGCCGTAGCCATGACGCGTCTGGCCCAGTTGACCTTGTCCGGCGCGGGCATGAAGGCCTGGTTGACCCTGTGCACGTGGTGGGGCGAAATGACGGCCTTGCCGTCAAAACCCAACTGCACGGCGAAGGCGGCGTCCTTTTCAAGACCTTCAAGGTCAGACACAAAGGGAAAGGGCGTATCAATGGCCAGAACGCCCGCAGCCTTGCAGGCCGTGAGCAGGCGTGAGCGCGCATAGGCGATCTCGGCCCCTTCGGCTGTGCGCTGCGCACCCATTGAAGCGGTAAAATCCTCTGCGCCAAGAAGGATGCCGTGCAGGGTCTTGCTGGCCGAGGCTATGGCATAGGCGTTTTCGATGCCCAAGGGGGTTTCAATAATGGCAAGCGCCTTGACGGGGGCCGTTATGGCGTGCTTTTGCCGTGCGCTTTCTATGGCTTCGGCCACTTGCAGCACCTGCTCCGCGCTTTCAATCTTGGGCACCATGACAAAATCCGTTCCGGCGGCGACCACGGCTTGCATGTCAGCCTGCCAGTAGGGCGTGTCCAGACCGTTGATGCGCACCGTCACCCCCACGCCCTGCGGGCGCAGTTCTGTGAGGGCATGGCTCACCAGTGTGCGGGCGGCGTCTTTTTCCAGTTGGGCCACGGCGTCTTCAAGGTCAAAAATGACCACATCCGCACCCAGGCACTGCGCGCTGGCAAGCATGCCGGGGTTGTTGCCCGGCATGAAAAGAAAGGTTCTGTTGCGCATCACATTTTCTCCTTAAAGCGGGCAATGGCCGTTTCCATACGGGCCTTGATGGTGCATTCCAGCGCGCCCTTGTCCTGAACCGTGACTTCAACGCCCTTGAGGCCGGACTGCGCCATGCACTGTGTCACAACCGCGCGGATGGCCTCGCCAAACTGGTTCATGACGATGCTGGAAAGGCTGATGGACGTGTCTGTTCCGCCCACAGCGGTAATGGTGATGAAAATGTCGTTGGATTCCAGTGTGCCTGCCATGGCACTGCACTGTTTGTTCATTGCTGTCTCCTGCGGCGGCCAGGGTCGCCATTTGGGAACCGGATCAGATTATCTTTGAAATGCTACATGTTGTAATTTGTTATTCTGCTGAAAAATGTGATTTGCGTCAGAATCCACGCCATGTCGGGGCGCTTTGCACTCTCGCAGGGTGCAGGTACGTGTCCCTTTTTCAAAGGCACACTGCCCTGAAAATGTCAGTGCCGCCCTGCATGATCCCTGAGTTTTTGCCGTATCTGCGCGCTGTCGGCGGAGCGCAAAAAGTCCAGGGTCACTGGAGGCAGCAGTTGCGCCATTTCCTGCCAGGCCGCCCCGGAGACGTCGCCCCTGAAAAGCGCCCGCACTTTTGAAGCGCTGATGGCCTGGCCGTCTGTTTGCAGACGCGGAATTTCACGCAGTTCAATGCCGTATTTTTCAAACACGGCCGCCATGGCGGCATTGTAGGCGGCGGTGACGGGATCAAGCGGTTCCGTGCCCACAAAGCGCGTGTTTATGCCCAGATCTTTGGCAATGCGCGTGGCGAATATGGCGCAGTCAAGGGCGGCGTGAACCGCGCCCACCCTGGCATCCGCCGTGAAATAGGCCGGAAAGCTGGCGCGCGAGACCATGTACGGCCCGGCGGGCAGCACAAGGATATTGTCCACATCGGCAAGGCCCTTGCGCACAAGATCAAGACGCACGGCAAAGGGAAAAACGGAAACGTCCTCTTCCACCACAAAGACCAGCAGTTTTTCACAGGCTGCGGCAGCCGTGCGGGCCAGATACTCATGCCCCCGCGTGAAAGGATTGGCGTTCATGACAATGGCCCCCAGCCTTGCAGGCGAAGAAAGGCCCGTGGCGGGAGGCGCATCCGCAGCAGCAGGTTCCCATCCGTGATGGCGCAAGGCGTCCCGTGTGGCAGCGAGCCAGTCGGCATAGTTGGGCCGTCCCTGTTCCAGCAGGGCCGCGTCCTGTGTCGATGCCACAAGGTCAAAGCCGGAAGCCACGAATTTTTGCGCTTCCGAGGCCTTGGTGAAGATGAAGAAGTGGCTTGCGCCCTCCTGCCTGCCGTGCAGCACAAGGCGGCTCAGAATGGAGGTGGCAAGGCCACCCTCGCGGGCATGGGCCGCCACGCAGATACCGCAAAGAACTGTGCCCGCAAGAAAGCCGCAGGCCGCAAGATGGCCGTCTTCGTAAAAGCCGAGGCCATAGGTGCGCCCTGCGGGCAGGCTCAACCCGGACGCTGCGAGCAGCGCTTGAGCCTGTGCCAGGTCATGGTCTGTAATGATTTCAAAATAGCCCTGCATATGCCTTCCTGCGTTCTTTTCACCGTCCCGGCCACGGTCATATGGCTCTATGGCCGGGGCGGCGAAAAAGGGTGAGCGCCATGCAAACGCGGCAGCCTCAGTCAAACAAAGAATATCACCTTTAGCCCGCGTAGAACATACGCATGAGGATAACAGCCATGACTACCACGGCTGCGCCGCCAATGCGTGTGGATATCTGGGCAAAGGGCATGAGTTCCATACGCCCGGAGGCGGAAAGAATGGCCACGTCGCCCGTGCCGCCGAGGCCGCTGTGGCATGCGGTAACCAGGGCCGCTTCCACAGGGTACATGTTAAGGAACTTGGCGCTGAAAAATCCTGTGGCCACCATGGCCAGCACCGTGCAGACCACGGTGATGATGTAGCTCGGCTGAATGACCGCCACAACGTCCTTCCACGGCGTATAGCAGACGCCCACGCCCACAAGGAGCGCCCAGGTGAGGTTTTTGGAAACAAAGAGGTAAAACTGGTACGCGGCTTTTTCCGCCACCTTGGGCATGATGCCCGTGGCCTTGGCAATGGCGGCCGAGAGAATCATGATGATGGGCGCGGGAATGGGGATGACAAGGTTGACCAGCAGGCCGAACAGGTAGAAGCAGCAGGCGGTCAGCAGACCCATGCCCAGAATGGTCACGTCGATGGGTTCTTCCTGCTTGGTGAGCCCCAGGTTGTCGTCGCCCACGCGCACCAGCTTGCCGTTGCCGGTCTGGTGAGGATTTTTCACCGCATAGCGCTTGAGGATGCCCGCGCAAATAATGGCGGTGACGTTGCCAAGCATGGCGGCCGGGGCTACCATGGCGATAAAGCTGCCGGGATCGGTGCCCTGAATTTCGGCATAACCGGCAGACAGGGGCAGAATGCCTTCACCCACGCCGCCGGAAATGATGGGCACGACAATATAAAAGAAGGTGTCAAACATGCCGTGTCCCAGCAGGGTGCCCACGGCGGTGCCGATGAGGCAGCTGGCTACGGTGCCCAGGATAAGCGGCACAAACATGCGCAAAAAGCCCTGGATGAGCACCTGCCGTAGCATGCCAAGTATGCTGCCCGTCACGAGACAGGCAATGTAGAAATACAGAAAGTTGGCTCCACCGTTCTTGCCAGCGGTAAAGTG
>NZ_JAVESS010000028.1 GCF_034006445.1 Desulfovibrio sp.
GCTTCGCCCAGATCGAAGCCCAGGTTCCCCAGTGTCAGGCATAATACCCCTGCACCGACACCTTTGAGAAAACTCCGTCGGGTGCTTTTCATAAGACCTCTCCTTGTTTGAGCCTATCACATGCGCGTGGCCGAGGCAGGCGGGCGCGCAAAAAATCGCTGTGGCGACCTCTATGCGGACGCCCTCTTACGACAAAAAGAATCGAAGTCACCATATTACAAAAATCGTGATGTCGCAAGGACGTACGTTTTTTTATATTGGATTCTCAGTAGTTTGTGATATTTTTCCCACATGTTAAAATGTCATACCATTACAGACGCATACTCACCCCATTCGGCCCTGTCCCACGGTTGGCGGGCCAAAAACCCCTTTACGCCTTGCGTAATATCACACTGGAATCAATACTATTTTACTCAACCACCCTATTCGTTATTTTATGAAAAAAAATATGCCAAAAGGTAAAGACAACAGTGACTTTCAAGCCGTCTGATCGCCGTGTATGGGCTCCAGACTACCTGAGCAAATCCTCACTTGAGCATGATTATTATACTTTTTGATACAAAAGTGCCTCGCCACGAGGGAAAGTCCGGGCCGAAGGCCGAAAGCTGGCAGACCGCCACGCGGCGACAGGTCAGAGCAGGCAAGCGAACGGCCAGATGGGCACATGCCGTTGGCCCGTTGGCCCGTTGTTCCGTTGGCCCGTTGTTCCATTGGCCCGTTGGCCCGTTGGTCCGTTGGCCCGTTGGTCCGTTGGCCCGTTGGTCCGTTGGACAGGTTGAGAAAAGGAAGGCAGATGGACGCGCAGCCGGATGGCGATACGCCAGAGAGGCAGGCGGGCAGGCTGGCAGGCAGGCGGGCAGACGGGCAGGCGGGCTGGCGACGGTATTTGCCGCAATGCCTCTGAGAAACCACGCAGCGCCAGCCGAGGATTTGGAGCAAGGCGCGTGATCCCGGCCCAGTCGCCCGCAATTCCTGCGGAAGGATGATTTTTTTAAGCGCCGTTGGGGCTTTTTTTCACAGTGCAGCGCTGTTTTTTTATCGCGTCACGGTCACAGGCCAGCGCGTTCTGGCGCAGCTGGGCGCAGCCTTCACCATGCCGTCCGCTTCCACGCCCGCTTCTACCGCCCGCTTCCACCGCCCGCTTCCACCGCCCGCTTCCACGCCCGCTTCCACGCCCGCTTCCACGCCCGGTTTCCACCGCCCGGCTTCCACATTTTGGCGCAGGGCAGCCAAGACGCGCTGGCGGTTCTTTGCACGGGCACGCACTGAAACCCCTGGCGCTGCTACGCGTCCTGCTCCGGGTCGTCGTCTTTTGGCAAGGATGCCCTGACGGGCTGCCCTGCGTACAATTTTTTTTCCACTATATAGCGGGGCCTGTTTTTTACCTCAGCGAACATTTTTGCGATATATTCACCCATGAGCGCAAGGCAAAACAACTGCACAGATCCAAGCAGCAGCACCACAATAATCATGGACGTCCAACCCTGGATTGTATCGCCCATGACATACTTGAAAAGCGAAACGCACGTGTAGGCCAGCGCGGCAAGCATCAGGATAAAACTCATAAGCCCCGCAAGGCGCAACGGGGCCACGCTGCATGAGGTGATCCCTTTCCAGGCGAAAGAAACCATCTTCCAGAAAGGATACTTGCTTTCACCCGCAGTGCGCTCGCGGCGCTCATAATGCACCTCGCTGTGCCTGAAGCCCAGAGAGGGAAACAGTCCACGCAAAAACAGCCCCTGCTCACGGATATTGTCAAGAATCTCCAGCACGGGGCGGCTCACAAGCCGATAGTCGGCATGGTCGGGAATGAGGGGAACTTTCAGCCAGCGCATGATACCATAGAACATATGCGCAGTGCGCCGCTTGAAGGCGGTATCGGTACTGCGGTCGCAACGCACGCCGTAAACGATATCGCTGCCATTGGCATACTGCTCCAGCATCCTGGGAATGGCGGCAATGTCGTCCTGCAGGTCTGCATCAAGGCTTATGATGCAATCAACGCCCCAGTCGCGCGCGGTGATCATACCCGCCCAAACGGCATTCTGGTGACCGGCATTGCCCGCAAAGCTGATGGCCCTGCAAAAGGGATCGGCGGCATGGCGTTCTTCAAGCAAGCGCCAGGTGCCGTCCGCGCTGCCGTCGTTTACATACAGGGCATAGCTTTCATCCTGAATGAGTCCCTTGGCCTTGCACTCAATGAGCACGCTTGAGAGCGCGTCCATAGTTTTGGGCAAAATCTCTTCTTCATTGTAACAAGGCACAATCAGCGCCAATAAAGGAATATCAGGACGATTCAATTTTTTTCTCCGGTCGTATCACGTCGAAAATATCTGCGCGCAGCCTGACCACCCGCTGCGCGTCGGCGGCTCTGACCACAACCCGCTTCCAGACCGTGAGCCTGCCAGCCTCACTGACTGCCACACAGGCAAGACTGCTCAAATCCATACTTCCATCAATGTGCAGCACAGCCTTGCCCTCGGCAATGACCGTTGCGGAGGCCGGGGCGTAACGCAACGCTACGGCGGATGTAGAGCTTGTTTCACTGGCCGTCAAGGGAGCAAACCTGCGCAAAACGGCTTGTATCATAGGGACGTTGTCTGCCAGTGGACTAGAGCAGATTAATGGTAAAATGTGAAGTATGTTACCGTTAATCTACGCCATGCGTAAAGCCTCTTTGAAACACTTTGTGGGGAGGCCCTATTGCAAAAGCCCCCCGCACCCCCCCCCGAGTATTTTCGCATTGAGAATATCCATTTTCGCGGTAGCCCTTGGCCGTTCCTGCGGGCGTGCCTGAACCGTTGGCGGGAACCGCCTTACGGAGCAGGACAGCACCGCTACGGATAGCGACAGCGGTTCTTCCACGTAGATGTCGTGAACCAATTACTGTCTTCAGGCGTATTTTCGCGGCAGCCGTCAGGCGACGAAGAAGCCTTACGGCTGCCAACAGCATTGCTGGTGAAATCGCACCAAAACCCTTACTACCTTTTCAACAAAAAAACAGCACATTACAATGTTGAAACACTCTGCAACGACATTGCCCAGATAAAAAATAAAGGCAGCCAGCACAGTTCTGCCAGCCGCCTTTATGTTGCATTTTTTTACCCTGAAGACTGTTCCGCACTGTCCCGCCTTGTTACGTCAGCAAGGCAGGAAAAAAGACCTAGGTTGTGGCATCAGCCTGCATGCCTCCCCTGCCTATTTGCCGAACCAGCACTTTGGCCAGGTACAGGTATGGCAGGAGAGGCAATAGCCCCCCTCGCCCATGCGCGCGAGTTCGGCGCGGGTAATCCCGCGGTTGGACAGCAGGCGCGGCAGCACCAGATCCAGAAATGTTGTTTTGAAGTACAGCGCGCAGGCTGGCACGCCGAGCACCTGCATGTCGCCGTCGGGGCCGGGGATGCGCCCCATAAGGCTCATGGTGCCCGGCAGCACGGGTACGCCGTGCAGCACATCGGTCAGGCCGGCATCCATCATGGCATGCCGCGTCACATCGTCAGGATCAACGGAAAGGCCGCCCGTGGTGATCAGCAGGTCAGCCCCGGCCTGGCGCATTCCAGCCACAGCCCTGACCATCATTTCTCTGTCGTCGGGCACGATATCCGTCTTGACCACGCTGCACCCCAGCATGGTGACCTTGGCCGTAATGACGGGGATAAACTTGTCCTCAATGATACCCTGAAAAACTTCCGTGCCTGTGACAAGAATGCCCACGCGCGCCTTGCGCAGGGGCAGCACGCTGAAGAGCGGCCCGCCTTCCAGAACCTCAAGCGCCTGTGAGAGCCGCTCGCGGGAAATGAAAAGCGGAATGGCCCGCGTGCCCGCCAGGGGGCCGTTCTGCTTGACCAGGGTGGCGTCCTGCCGCGAAGCCACCATTATTTCAGGCACAAGGTTGAACTGGCGCATGCGTTCCACATCCACGCTGAAAAGGCCGTCCCTGGCTGCGGTAAATTCCACCTTGCCCTCGCGCGGTGGCAGGGAATAGCTCACGCCCTCGCCCGCCATGCGGCGGGCAAAAATCTCGGCCGCCTCGTTCTCGTGGACAAGATTGTCCTCGCCGGAGGCAAAGGAAGGAGCAGCCCCTTCTGCGGCGGGGGCGTCCGTCACCGCCACATGAAAACGTCCCATCTGTTGCAGACGGCAGATATCGCCCACGCTGATGCGCTGTCCGGCCTTGAACTCCGGCCCCTTGAACTGGCCAGGGTCGATGCGGGTCATATCGTGCACCAGGGTCTGCCCCACGGCCTCCTCTACGGGCACCACGCGCACGCCTGTGGCGGCCTCGTGGCGCTCGGCGGCCTTTATTTCGCGCCGGGCCACCACATATGGGGCTTCGCCCTGACAGCCCCGGCACACGGGGCCGTCTTCAGCGGGATAGGCCTCGCCGCACACAGGACAGCAGACAATGCGCGACATATGCTTGTGCCCGATGAAGCGGCGCTTCACCATAATCGGCTCAACCTTGCAGATGGTGTCGCCAGCCTGCTCTATTTCGGCCTCAAGACGGGGTACATCCTGATCTTTCTTGGCTTTTTTCTTTAAAAACCACCCTTCGATCTCGGGATACGCGGCCATTTTCACCGGGTCAACGCTCACGCGCACGCCTTCGCCCGTATGCTTGTCAAAAAGCGACACGGCATAGCGGCCCAGATTGTGTATTTTCATCCAGCCGTTGCCAATGCTGCACAGGGTCAGCAGCTGCACCGCGTCAGGCAGGCATTTGCCGGACTCCACCACTGCTTCGAAAAGCGTGCCCTCGGGCAGATGCCTCTTGGCCAGCTCAACCATATACCCGCCCACAAGCAGGCCGGGAGCGGCATAACCGTGAAAATTCTCCGCCAGGCGGCGAAATTCGTCAAAAGTATAGGAGCCGATGTTCATGCGCTTCTCCAAAAAATGCTGCCGTATGCGACAGATGGGGACTATGTTCAGGATTTGTGTAAGCCAAGTCGCTCTTTATTGCTACCCGCCCGCCGCGCTGCCCCGATATGGCCGGACAGCTTTTTGTGAACGGATGACGCGGCCTTCCGCCAAAGGCGTGCGTTTATCACAGAACGGCATGTCCAGATAACAGTGAGGTATTATTAATAAATCACGTTTTTTAAAAAATCGTGATCTTCAGGGCAGTGTCATCTCGAGATGAATCTTCTGTCATATCAGGAGGAACGACCTTTATGCAGGGAGCGTACTCTGATGATACCCAACCGGAATAAAAGACGAAGTTCAATGCAGAAACAGCTGTAAAGGCGCTCGTGCCGACAAGGCCCAGGGCATTTTACCTTTGAAAAAGTGTACATGCTCTAACGCTGCACGAAAGTGCAGCGCGCCACAACGTGGCGTGGATTCAGCCGCAAATCGCATTTTCGGCTGAATGAAAACTTTGAAATGTGAAGCATTTCAAAGTCAATCTGGTCTAGCACAGCCGGGCCCGGGCCTGGGCCAGGTCTTCGGGGCTGTTGCAGTTGAAAAAGGGCGCGGCCTCTTCAGGCCCGTAATCCAAAAAACATTGTAATTCCTGAGGAATAACACTGGCAAGCCTGCGCTGCCCCTGGGCGAGAGCGCCATCAAAATACGGCAGGGCCCCCACCTCATACACGGCGACGAGGGATTCAACGCGCCCGGTATGCCGTTCGCGGTATGCCGTGACAAGGCACGTGGCCGGGGCCGCATTTCTGGCCGCGAGCAATTGGCGCAAGGTGGGGGCATCCATCAGCGGCAGATCGCAGGAAAGCGCCAGCACGGCTGCATAGCCCGTCTCCTGTGCCCGGCGCAGGGCCGCTTGCAAACCTGCCGTGGGGCCCACCCCCTGCACTGTGTCGAAAACGCAGTCATACCCCTGCCGTGGCGTGTCTTCACGGCAGGAAACAAAACATACGGGCACAAGGGAACACACCAGAGAGTGAATACGGCCCAGCATGCTGCCGTCATGGCCGCCCGTCATGCTCTCTGGGGAGCCTGCGTGCGGCGGGGCAATCAGGGGTTCCAGGGCCTTGTCCCTGCCCATGCGGCGGGAGAGTCCCCCTGCGAGCACGACCCCGGCAACCGGGCCCCTGTTCTGCTGTACTGTCATGTCCCCTCCCTTCCATTGTGCTCTGCGAACGGGGCTTCCTTATAAACTGGCTTTGAACGTGCCCTTACATGGGCCTTAAACGGGCCGTGAACTGATTTTACACTGGCCTGGGACTGGCTTTGAACTGGCTCTGAACGGCTGCTTTTCTCGCCGCCACCTCTGCCCACTGTAATCACTGCACGGATCATGTCAAAACCACCATGGGTTGATGCCCTTTGCGCGGGGCATGCCCTCCCCGACGCATTGTGCCGCGCCCACGCTTTTGCTATGGTGTCTGGCGCTGCCCGCTGGCGCACGCATGCGAGCGCGGCGCCAAAGGCACACGCAAGGGGCACGTTCAGGGAGAAACCATGGGCCAGGATATTTTTGACCTCATTGTTGTTCTGACGCTGGCGTTCTTTGCCGGACGCGGTTATCTTAACGGCTTTGTTGGCGAAGTGGCGGGCATTGTGTCGCTGTTGGGCGGTTTTTGGGCTGCCCACACCTATCACCATCTGCTGTCGCCCCACCTGACCCTCATTTCCGATCCGGGGTGGCGCACCATTGCGGCCTATGTACTGGTATTTCTGGGCGTGCTCATATCCGTGGCCCTGCTGGCCCGCCTGCTGCAAAAAATTCTTTCACTTTCTTTTGTCAGTTGGGCCGACAGACTGGCCGGGGCCGCGCTGGGCTTTGCCAAGGGCGCGCTGTTGTGGTCTTTGTGCATGCTTGTGCTGCAAAAATATTTCTCACAGGCGGCCTTTATGCAGCACAGCCGTGTGCCGCCCTATTTTGTCGCCCTCTCGGCGCAGGTTCGTGGCTGGCTGCCGCCCGACCTCGTATCGCGTCTTGGGCTTTAAGGAAGCACTCTTAAAGAACTTCCTGGAAACGCGCAGGTATCTCGTTTGGCAAGGCGCGAGCTTTTTTTGAAACAAGAGTGGACTCTTACGGCCTCTGTTGTTTCAAAAAAAGTGAAGCAAATCCGCAAAACGAAATACATCAGCATTTCCGTAACACTGCATCCGTAACAGGCAAGGAAGCGTAGACTCTATGGAAAAGAGCGCAGTTGAAGAATTGCAGGCCGTCATTGACAAACTCACCAGTCCCGAGGGCTGTCCCTGGGACAAGGAGCAGACCGCCCAGTCCCTGGCCGACTACGTCATTGAAGAAAGCCACGAACTGGTCAGCGCCATACGCTCCGGCAATGTGGCCGACATCCGCGAAGAGCTGGGCGATGTGGCCTTTCTGCTGCTTTTTGTGGCCCGCCTGTATGAAAAGGAAGGGCAGTTCAGCTTTGCCGATGCCCTCAACAACAACAAGGCCAAGATGATCCGCCGCCATCCGCACGTTTTTGGCGACACGGTTTTTGACAGCCTGGACGAACAGCTCAAAGCCTGGGAAAAAATCAAAAGGGCCGAGCATGCCGACGAAGAGGGCAAGCCCAAGGGGCTCTATGACAGCCTGCCGGAAAGCCTGCCCCCCCTGCTGAAAGCCTACCGCATCCACTCCAAGGCTGCCCGCGTCGGCTTTACCTGGCCCGAGGACGAAGAGGTGGAACAGCAGGTTGAAGCCGAATGGCTGGAGTGGCTGGACGCATCCGCCAGCAACGATGCCGAGGCGCAAAAGCACGAACTGGGCGACCTGCTTTTCAGCATTACAGAACTGGGACGCCGCAAGGGCATCAAGGCCAGCGAGGCCCTTGACCTTGCCACGCGCCGCTTTCTGAAGCGCTTTGCCCGCATGGAAGAACTGGCACGCCAGCAGGGGCAGGACTTTACGGCCCTGAGCCTCGACGAAAAGGACGAACTGTGGAATACGGCCAAGGCAGAGGAAGAGGCCCGGTCCTGATCACGGGGCAGACGCGGCCCATGTCGTGCGCGGCGCAGTGCCGCCCTTTTCTTGCGGCTTCCGTGCCGCCGTTGCGCCTGCTGCCGCTCTTTTTCTGCGTGCTGGCCCTGCTGCTTTGCGCCTGCACGCCACGGCAGGAGGGCGCTGCACGGCGCGCGTCCGGCGCATCTCAAGCGGTTTCCGCCTCAAACGGCGTTCTGCCGCGCGCTGATCCCGGCTATCTGCAATGGCTTGAGCGCCAGTCCATGCTCGGCTCCACCCAGGAGCTGACAGCCCAGGTCTCCGGCACGGAACGCATCTGGCGCAACAGCGCCGCCGCCCGCCGGGTTCCTTTGCTGCTCTCCGCCGCGCCTTCATGGCTGGACGTGAACCCGCATACGGTCACGTCGGGTCAGCCCTTCTGGAAGGCCCTCGGCCTGTCCGGGCTGCCGGAATTTCTGGGTCAGGCTGGCCTGAACGGACTTTTTGCCGCGCCCACGGGCGAAAAGGGCGACATCTGGGGCAGCCAGAAGATGTCCACGCCCGGCGGCGTCAATGTGGCGGCCCTGCGTCTGGACCCGGCCATGGGAACAGAGGAAGATTTTGAGAACACCGCGTCCCGTCTGGAAAAACAGGACATCCAGATGGGTGGTGAACTGCCCCCGGCCGCCACTGGCCTTGGGCCGGACTTTATCCTGCAGGCGCGCCGCGCCTCGCGTTTTGACGGCCTCTATGCCATGATGGCCGTGCCGCAAAAAGATTGGGACGCCCTGCCTGTCACAGGTGATGAATGGGACTGCCTGCCCCTGCGCCCGCAGGCCGTGCAGACCCTTGTGCAGCGGGGGCTTCTGCCCGCAGGTCTCAGCCGCGACACCCTGCCCTGGGCAACGCCCGGCGGCTGGGCCGTCACGGGCGAGGTACGCGGCGCGGACGGGCAAGTACGGCGCTGGGTGTACCGCTACAGCGGCAACGCGCTGCGCCCCGTCCTGCTGTGGCAGGATCCGTCGGGGCAGGCCCGGCGCATATTTTCGGCAGCGGTCATACGCCATACCGGCTTGCAGCAACACACCCTCGCGGGTCTGCGCCTGGAAGCGCTCATGGGGCTGGATGTGCCCGCCGCACAGGCAAGCGCGACGCCTGGGCAGGAAATGGGCCAGGCAATGAAGCCGTCCGTGAGCAAAACCAAAGGCCAATCTGCCAGCCGTCAGGCCGATGCCTCCAGTCTGGCGGAACTGACGCCGGGGCTGGAAGCGCTGGACGCCCTTTCGCGCGAGATACACCGCTACGGCGGCTGGGCCATGCAGGACGACGTTCTGCCGCCCTCCCTGACCAAATCGGTGCTGGACACGGCCGTGGATTTTACGCGGGACGTCATTACCGAACCCGCTGCGGCTTACGCCCTGCTGAGCGGCGACGCCGCCCCCCTGACGCGGCTTTTGCGCGCCTCGCTGGAGCAGGGAGTGGATCACAGCCGTCTGGCGCGCGGGCAAAAGGACTTGCAGCGCGTGGACTGGCGGCCCCTGCTGGATCTTCCTCAGGGCAGGGACATGGTGCGCCGGGCGCAGCAACTGGCCAAGGCCTCGCCCGAAGACACCGCGCTGTGGACAACGCAGGCTGGTCTTGCGGCCCTGGCCCTTGGGCTGGACGCCACAACCGCCACAAAACCCGCGCACACTGCGGCCATGCGGCAAACGGTATTGCTGCTGCTCTCTTTTCGCATCGGGCTTCCGGGGCTGGCCTTTATCAGCCCGCAGGACATGACAGGCGCGCTCAACCTGCCGCAGCCCCCGGCGGGCCTGCCAGCCAGCATGGGCAATGTGCCCCTGTGGGAGGAGCGCATGGGCCTTGTGGGGTCAGTACCGCCCGCGCCCCTGGCTTTCGGCGCTCTTGACAGGCAGTGGGCGGACAAACAGAGTTTTGTTCACGAACTGGCCGCGCTTTTGCGCGCCCGGCGCGATGCCGGGCTGGCCTCAGGCCGCGTGGTGGCCATTTTTTCCGGCCCCGCAGGCTGCGTGGGCGTGCTGAGCACCCTGCCCGGTGGCGGCTACTGGCTGCTGGCCGCCAATTTTTCCAATAAAAGCCAGCGCCTTGCCTGCACCCTGCCAGGCCCGGTGCGCGGCGCAAGAAATATCCTGAACGGCCAGAACCTGCCCGTGCAAGGGCATACTGTGGAACTTGACCTTGACGCCCGCCAGTCCCGGCATGTGCTACTCGTGGGACAGGCGGCAACTTCTGAAGGAGCGAATCCATGACCCAGAACCCCACCACGCCTGAAGACGACCAGCACAGCCGCGTGGATAATGCCGCCCAGGCCCCTTCCAGCGGGCACGGCAAGGACGCTCAGGCCAACGCGGCTGGTGACTCGCAAGGGACAGGCCCCCTGTCTTTCGACCGGGCAGCCGCCAACCAGCAAGACGCCTCCTCCCCGCCGCAAGCTCCGCAGGATTCCCACAGCGCTGGCTCCGCGTACGACCATGCGTACAGCCCCTCGTCCGGCCCGTCGTCCGGCCCCTCGTCCGGTTCTTCGTCCGGTTCTGTCCAGCAGGACTACGCCCGGAACGCGGCCAGCCAGGATGGCGACAAGGACAACGGCAAGCCCAAAGGACGGGGCATGCTCTCCTCATGGCGGGCAAGGGCGGGCAAATCCGCTGACGGGCAAAACGCCGCCACGGCTGCCGCCAGCGCGGCCCCGGAAGCCACGGTAAAACCCAATGCCGCGCAAAAGATTTTTGAGGCCGCCAGCCGCGTCGGGCCGTTTTTTCTGCTTTTGATACTGCTGGCGCAGGCGTGGCCCGCCTTTATGGGCAATGCCCTGTACTGCCCGCGCGAGGCTGAAAGCATCCTTGTGTTCAACCAGACCAGCCAGACAGGGCTGTGGCTCGCCCCGGCCGCTCCCGGCCTTGCCCACTGGCCTGTGTACCACTGGTACCTTGCGGGCATGCAGAGCCTCATGGCCACGGCTGGCCCCAATTTTGGCCCCCTGCTCTTCCCCCTTGCGGGTCTTGCGGGCGCACTGCTCTGCCTTTTGGGCGCGTGGACGCTGTCCCGCGTGGCTGGCCTGAACTCGCAGGCGGCGCTGGCAGGAGGCATGATCCTTCTGGCCGCACCGCTCTTTGTGCCTCTGGCCCATTTTACCGGGCCGGAAAGCCTTGCCGCCGCCCTTACCCTCTTTGCCCTGGCCCTGCTCTGCCACGGCTGGCAAAAACCCCAGGCCTGGATAAGCCTGCCCGCTGGCTTTGTGCTGGCAGCGCTGGCCGGACTCACGGGGGGACTCTTCCACCTCATGCTGCCTCTGGTGGCCAGTATTTTCTTCCTGGGCTGGCGTGGCTCTTTCCGTCGGGCGCAGGGACTGGACGGCGTCACCGGCTTTGTGCTCCTGCTGCTTATGGTGGCCTGCTGGCTTGGCGGCGTCATGCTCTGGCAGCAGCCCGACGGATATCTGAAATTTCTGGGCGAACGCCTCATGCTCTGGCCCTGGCCCAGCGCCAAATGGTGGCTGCCCCTGCTCGTAGCCGCTGCGGGCCTGCTGCCCTGGCTGGCCATTGTTGCCTGCGTTTCCTGGGTGCGCGTGCTGCGCACCGCCCCCGGCGACCTTGCGGCCTCGCGCAAGGACAGGGCCGGAATCGCCTTTATGTGGATAAGCCTTGCCGTGGCCGCTGTGCTGAGCCTCACGGCCTATGATCCCGTCGGCGCCGCGCTCACCGTCATATGCCTCGCGGCCCCCTTGCTGGGCAAGGCGCTGCTGCGCCTCACGGGCCTTGGCGGCCGACTGTTCTTCATCTTTGCCGCGCTCTGCCTGCTGCACGCGGGCATGGCCCTGACGGCGGCGGGCTTCGGCCCCACGCTGGACTGGATGGGAGGCTTCTTCAAGTTCACCCTCACCGCAGACCAGCGCGCAATAGTCCTCGGCCTCAAGGCCCTGCCCATTATCGGCGTCATATGCATCGCGGCCGCCGTCCTTCTGGCCCGCATGGTGCGCAAGGGCGCTCACGGCGGCATGGGCGGCGCGCTGCTCATCTGCACGGTCATCGTCATCTTGCTGGCCCAGCCCGGCTCCCTGTTGCTTGGCCCGCAGCTCAAGGCCGTTCCCCAGGCCAAACTGAGCCATCTTGAAGAAATACTGAACCCCGCGCCCGCCACCACGCCTGAAGCTCCCGCCAGCGAAGCCCCGGCCCCGGAAGGCGCAACCCCGGAAAACGCTGCACCTGAAGCTACGGCCCCTGGCGCTGCAACCCCAAACACTACGGCCCCAAACACTACGGCCCCTGGCGCTACGGCCCCTGCCGCACCTGCTGGCGAATCTGCGACGCCCGAAACATCTGCTCCTGACGCCGCCGCACCGCAGGCCCCCGCCCCTGAAAGCGCCAAACCGGATGCGGACACGCAGGCATCCCCCATTGACGAGGCGCTTAAAAAGGCCGCGTCGGAAGCCTCGGGCTACGATGCCAAGATGATGGAAGAAATGGACGCCAAATTCGGCAAGACCGGCGATGCCGCCAGCACGCCCGCGCCAGGCACGGGTGAGATCAAGGGTCAAGTCAAGGGCGACGGCGCGGCTTCTGGAACCTCCGCAGCCACCGGAACCCCTGCTGCCGACCCCGCGGCCCCGGTCGTGGAGCCTGCACCAGCCGCGCAACCCCACGCGGATCCGGCTGAGGCTCCGGCAGCTTCTGGCGATCAGCAGGCCAAGTAAGCCCGCAAGCCTCTGACCCACTGAATAAACAAGCGCCCTCTGCCCATGCAGAGGGCGCTTGTTATTGTCAGACAGGCAGTACGCTCAAGAACCTTTTCACGGTGAAAGACTGTGTGGGGGAGGGACCCTTTTGCAAAAGGGTCTCCTCCCCCACGCCCCCTCCCCCTAGAGCATTTAACACTTGAAATGCTCGCGTACGGCAGGCAAAAGCCCGCCTACTCGCATTTCGTGGCAAGGATTTTCAGAAAAATCCTTGCAGAGCATTTAACTCATTTCATTCGTAAACTGCTCTAAAACCTTTATTGTTTTTGGCGGGGATGACGCTTTTTCTGATTTGAAACGAAACTGTTACTGCGTGGCGGCGTTGAACCCCAAAATGTTACGTATTTCAAAAGTGATATGAGCTAATGACTGCCGACAGCCTTTTGCACAAACTGCGGTCGTGAGCGGGCCTCAAGGTCGGGAACTTTTTTGAGCTTGCCTATGCTGTGCAAAAATTCTGCTGTGATGCCAAGGCTTTTAAGCGTCTGTTCGTCCAGGCGCAGCCGCCATTCCATTTTGCGGAACATACCTGTCTCCAGTGCCGCAGGCGCGCCCGTGACAGCGGCGGTTTCAGTCCCGGCGGCCACGGGGTCCGCATTGATAAAGGCCACGGCCCTGGCGGTTCCGTCCACAACAGCCTGTATGGCCTCAGGATGGGCGTCGGCGTATGCGCGGGAGGCCACGATCAGCAAGGGATAATCATTGCCAAGGCCCGAAAGATTGGCAAGCTCCCGGCTGCCGGGCGCTTTTTCCAGCGTGAGCGTGGGCGTCGGCTCGGAAGCGGCCAGAGCGTCGATGGAGCCAGCTATAAGCGCTTCGATAAGCTCTTTTTGCGAAATGTTGACCAGTGTCACGTCCGCCGGGTTTACGCCCTGCGCCTTGAGATAAAGATAGACAGCCCCGTGCGTGCTGGAGCCGAACTGCACGCCCAGGCGCTTGCCGCGAAGATCAGCGGGGCTGGTGATGCCCGACTTTTCACCCGTCATGATGGAATGCATCTTTTCGCCGCCGCCATACGCGCCAATGAGTACGCAGTCCCGCTCGCTGGCAAGGGCGATCAACGCGGGCACGTCGCCCATAACAGCCACATCGGCGCTGCCGCTGACCAGCGCCTCGGCCCCGGCGACACCCGCACTCATGCCAAGGTTCACCTCCTGAACCTTGACGCCGTCAGCCTCAAACCAGCCCTTGCGCATGGCCAGAAACTGCGGCGCATAATAGCCCTTGGCGGTATAGGCCAGACGGCAGACCTGCGCCTGCCCTTGCGTCTGGCCTTGCGCCTGGCTCTGGGGCTGGCCCTGAGGCTGGCCCTGGGGCTGGCCCTGCGCCGCCCGAACACTGCCCGCGCCCACTGCGGGCAGAAGACAGTTCGCGAAAAGCAGCAGGATCAAAAGGGGCCAACGCGACAACAAGCGTGTTTTACGCATAAAATTCTCCCGTTCTGGCTGTTTGACGTGTTGAAGGGTGAAAGACCGTTAAAAAAGCCCTGAATAAAGAGCCTTCTGGAAACGCGCAGGTATTTCGTTTGGCGGCGTTCCCTTAAAATTTCCCTGCGGATCATTCCGCAGCTCAGTCGGGCAAAAGACGCCTGCCGGAGATATTTTTGGGAAGAAGCCCGGTTGGCGGCTGCGCTGCCACCGTTGCGGTTCACGGGGAATGCGGGCAGCAACCTACAGTATTGCCCCCGTGTTCAGGCTCCGTTTTCAGGCCACATTTTCAGGCCATCTGCAGGCTCCGTGCTCACGCGCAACTGCCCTTCAAGCTTCGCGGCCAGAGCCGCAAGGGCCGCATCATCACGGCAGCGCGGCCGAGGCGCGACCACGTTTTCCTGACAGCCCAGCCCGTGAGGAGGCCTGTGCAGCACCACGACCCTGTCAGCCAGATAGACAGCCTCGTCCAGCATATGGGTGACAAAGATGACGCTCCATCCGCACTGCTGCCACAGGGTCACAAGCTGATCCTGAAGCCTATGGCGGGTCATGACGTCCAGCGAGGCGAAAGGCTCGTCCAGCAGCAGAATCGACGGACGCAGCACCAAGGCTCTGGCCAGTGCCACCCGCTGCCGCATGCCGCCCGAAAGCGAAACCGGCCAGGCTTTGACAAAATCTTTCAGGCCTACCTGTTCCAGAGCCTCACGGGCGCGCGCGCGGGCCTCGGCACGGCTGACGCCCTGACGGCGCAGGCCGTAGGCCACATTGCCCTCGGCCGTGTACCAGGGGAAGACCGCGTGATCCTGAAAAACCACCACCCTGTCCGGCCCCGGCCCCGCGACGGCGCGCCCTTCAAGAAGCACCTCGCCCGCGCTGGGGCGGGTAAAACCCGCAGCCAGATCAATCAGCGTGGACTTGCCGCTGCCGCTGGCCCCGACCACTGCCAGAAATTCCCCGGCGTGCAGTGTAAGATTCAGCCCGCGCAAGGCCGTCACGTCGGCGCGACCGTCCTGCCCGCCAAATATTTTGCTCACCTGCCGCAACTCCAGAAGCGGCATGCCCTGCGAAGGTTCCTGGGAAATTATGGCTTCGTGATGAGGGGCAGCTTGGGGTAGAACCACGGCTTCGTGATGAGGCTCGGCTTGGGGTGGAATCGCGGCTTCGCGCGGGGGCATGACTTCGTGTTGGGTAACGGCTTCGCGCGGAGGCACGGCTTCGTGCGGGGTCACCGCTTCGTGTTGGGTAACGGCTTGGCGCGGAATCGCGGCTTCGTGCGGAGGCACGGCTTCGTGCGGGGCCACCGCTTCGTGTGTGCCCGGAATCTTGGATAAATCCCAAAATCCCGGCGTGTCCCGAAGTTCGGGGGAACCCAAAGGCCCGGAAGTCCCCATCACTTCTGTGGAAGCCTGCGGCGAGTTCGGCGTCATGCTGTTCATGCGGCCTCCGCGCCTGAGGCTGTCCCGGCGGCGGCCACCATGCCCCAGCGCGCCAGCGTGCGCCGTTCCAGCGGCATGAGCACGAGCCGTTCCATGCCGAGTCCCAATATGGCGATAACGGCAATGCAGGCAAAGGCCGAAACATAGTCCATTGTCCAGCGCGACTGAATGATGGCATAGCCAAGCCCGTCACCGGAGCCCACCACCATTTCCGCCGCCACCAGCACGCGCCAGGCCGCCCCCATGCCGATGCGCAGTCCGCTCAGCAGATGCGGCAGCGCGCAGGGCAGGGACACCGTGGCAAACAGGGCCAAAGGCCCGGCCCCGCACATGCGCCCCGCCCGCAGATAACGCTGATCCACGCTGCGCACGCCCATAACGCCCGCAATGGCCACAGCCGGAAATGTGGTGAGCACGATGATGGTCACCGTGGCCGTGTGGTTGAGGCCGAACAGCAGTATGGCCACCGGTATCCAGGCAAGACCGGGGATGACCTGTATGACCTCCACCGTGGGCATGGTGACGCGCCGCACCCCCTCGCTCCCGCCAGCCGCCAGGGCATAGACAAGCCCGGCCCCAAGGCCCAGCCCAAAGCCTTCAGCCCAGCGTTGCAGGCTCATGCCAAGGTGGTGGTAGAGCGAGTGTTCCAGAAAGATCATGCCCAGCGCCATGTCCCAGAGCACCTGGGCCACCTGCCAGGGGCTTGGAAAGGGTATGCCCCTCACCGCCGAAACCATCAGGGCAATGGCCTGCCACAGGCCAAGACCGAACAGCCAGGGCGCGGCCACGCGCCACAGCCGGACAGCCCATGCCCGTGCAAACTTCACGCTTCGGCCCTGGCCTGGCGCACCTCAAGCCCCGCCTCGCGCAGCACAGCGCGTGCGCCAGGCAGGTCAAACCCACGCCAGGGGCTGGCGCTCGAGGACGTGTCGCGGGGGTTGGCGGCCTGCTCCACAATAATGGTATTGGCGCCGCAGCGCAGGGTCGCGGGCGTGGGCGGATGTACGCAGAGATGCCGCCCGCCGTCGGGATACTCCAGCCGGGCAAGGGCGGCCACCCGTTTGAGATAGGCGTCGGACACCTGCCCGTAACGGGCCAGCGGCGTGCCCATGATGGGCACGCGGGCCATGACGCCCGTGCCCGATGCCCCCACCTCGCGGGCGCGACGGGCCTCGACCAGTATTTCTTCAGGGCTGTGTTCCGGCCCCAGAGGCTCAATGAGATATTGCAATTCAAGGCCGCCCTTGAGTACATTCTCGATGGTGCGCAGGCGCATGTCCACGCTGTGTCCCGTGTCCACTCCCTCGCGCAGCCTGACCACATGGTAGGACATGGTAAAGCCCGAATCCCTGAGCGCCCTGATATCGTCGGAACCCATTTCGCCCGTATTGATGACAAGATGGATGTCGCTGCCGATGCGATCCCGCGTCAGGCGGCCCAGGCGCTGCAAAGCATCCAGGGGGTAGTGCTGCGTCGTGCGCAGAACCACAAAATCCGCCCCCCCGTCGGCCAGTTGCCCGGCCTTTTCCACAATAGTCTCTGCCGTCAGGGGCGGGGCAGTCTTGTAAACGTCCCAGCGCGCGGCCTGACTGCAAAACGTGCAGCCCATGTCGCAGGGCGTGCTGTCAATGCCTATGGCCGCCCAGACAAAGCCCCGGCTGTCTGCCAGGCTACGGCTCATGCTGTCCGCCTTTTCGAGCAGATGGGCTATGCGCCTGTCGCTGACAGTGGTGTCCAGCAGCAGACGCGCTTCTTCACTGACGGAAAATTCCTTCGCCGTAGCCTCTGGCATGGCATGCCTCCTGACGGCTGTACCGCCTTTTTCGCGCGTATCCGAGCGTATCCGGGCGTATCCGCGCCTGTGGGCGTCCTTACGTGCCTTTTCCGGCCTTTTTTCTGGCCTGGGCGTGCCTTGTCCGGGCCTGGCCACGCCCTGCCTGCACACTGTCTGTGCCCTGCCCGCCATGGCGCACGTTTGTTGTTGAAACCGATACTATTCGAGTATCCTCACTACTAGACCAAGTCAAATAACAGAGCACCGCACTTTGATTATGTCCGTGCAGAATAGCGGCAATCCCCCGCCGGGCAGACTCGACAAGGCCCGCGCCTCTGGCTAGGATATCTTCGGGAGCGGCGCTTTCTCCGAGGCGTCCGGCGGCGGACTGCTGCCGCGCACACCTGCCCCGCATGGGGAACAACAGTCACGGAACACGCATGAATCCAATGAACGAACGCAAGCCACTGCCCCATCCCGGCAAGAAAGATGACGCAGACATGGCAGCCCCGCAGGATTTTTCGGTTCAGGGTGAAAGCCCCTTCGAGGGCTGCGCCTGCACGGGCAAAAACCTCGTGAGGCTGGTGCGCCCCGCCATCCTGACGGTGCTGGCCGAAGAAAATCTGCACGGCTATCGCATTCTTGAGCGCCTGGCTGGTATGGCCATGTTTCACGATCAGCCGCCGGACCCGGCGGGCATCTACCGCGTGCTCAAGAGCATGGAGCAGGAGGGCCTCGTGCACTGCGCCTGGGATCTGCAAGGCAGCGGCCCGGCCCGCAGGCAGTATGCCCTTGCGGCCAGGGGGCGCTCCTGCCTTGAACAGTGGCTGGGCACCCTTGAAGACTATTTCGCCTCCGTTGGCGAGCTTGTAAATGACATACGGCGGGTGCTGGATACCTCGCCGGGAGCAGAGCCGGGAGCAGAGCCTAAAGCAGCGCGGGGCAACTGCGCCTCTGCAGTTCTGCCTGTGGGCCAGCCCGGTTCGGCGTCGGGCAAGCCGTGCTGCTGCGCGTCCGCGCCGCAAAGCGCGCCAATTGACAGTTCTGGTTCTTTTGGGGATAGTTGAATATCAGGAACGCTTTTCAGGTATACCCATGTGTGGCTGCCTGCCGGGGCTTGCACGGTCTGGCCCGGACTAACCAGAACTGCCCGGCCCAGCTGGCCTATTTGACCCAACGGGCCCATTGGAAAGGTCAGGCCCATTGTGGCAGGCCATTATGCAGGCCCAGTGCGGCACGCCATCGGCCAGGCCCATTGTGGCAGGCCATTATGCAGGCCCATTGTGACAGGCCATTATGCAGGCCCAGTGCGGCACGCCGCTTTCACGGGCACAGGCTGACGCCGTCGGCGACAGGTGCAAAAAACGGCTCTGATACCTCTGGAGAATGTATGCAAACACAGGTGCTGACGCGCGCACGGGGGGCGGTTGAATACACGCCTTCGGCCCTTTGCGGCCTGTGCGCGGCGTGCGCGTCCTGTGACGGCCGGAGCCTGACGCGCTCCGGCATGACCTGAGTTTTGGCGCTGTGGGGCAGGTTGTCCCGCCTGAATTTCTGAACAGCGCCAGAGTATTTTATCAGAAGGCGGTTCAGAAATTCCGCCGGTTCTTCTCCTTCACAGCGCAACCCCGCCATCAGCGGGGCTTTTTTTGGCCCTTACGCCAATTGCGCCCGCGCGCGGGCACTGCGTTGAACGCGCGTTGCGCACAGGAGAAAAACAATGCTTTCAGCCGGAATAGACGTAGGCTCTGTGGCCGCCAAGGCCGTAATCTTTGACTCTGCCACCCGATCCGTGGCTGGCAGCGCCCTGCTGCCTACGGGGTGGAACACCCGCGAGGCTGGCGAGGCGGTTCTGGACGCCGCCTGTCGTGAGGCAGGCGCAGGCCGTCATGACCTCGGGCAGGTCGTGGCCACTGGCTACGGGCGCATCGCCCTGCCCTTTGCGCAAAAAACCGTTACTGAAATCACCTGTCACGCCAAAGGGGCCTCATGGCTTTTCCCCGGCTCCGGCGTTGTGCTCGACATCGGCGGGCAGGACAGCAAGGCCATCAGCCTGGATGAACACGGCGGCGTGCGCGACTTTGTCATGAATGACAAATGCGCCGCAGGCACAGGGCGTTTTTTGCAGGTGCTGGCTGGCATCCTCGGCATGCCTCTGGACGAACTGGGGCAAACCGCCGCCAATGGTACGCCGGTGCCCATTTCAAGCATGTGCGCCGTCTTTGCGGAAACGGAAATTGTTGGTCTTCTGGCGCAGGGTACCCCGCCCGCCGATCTGGCGGCCGGGGTTTTTGTGTCCATAGCCAGACGCATGCGGGGCCTTGCCCGCCGCATCGCCTTTACCGGCCAGTGCGTGTTCACAGGTGGCCTGGCCACCAGCCCGGCCTTTTGCGGTTTTCTTGCCCAGGAACTCGACATGCCCGTGCAGGTTCCGGAGCAGCCGCAACTGGTGGGAGCGCTGGGCGCGGCCCTGTTGGCAGCCCAAAGGCTTGAACGGAAAAAGTAAAAACACTGATTAAAGGGCCTCTTGGAAACGCGCAGTTGTTTCGTTTGGCAAGGCGCGATCTTTTTTCAGGCAGGAGTGGGCTCTTCCGTCCTCGACTGTTTCAAAAAAAATGAAGCAAGGCCGCCAAACGGAATACAGCAGCGTTTCCTAAAGAATATTCCGGCCGCTCAAGGCCAAAACAAAGGAGCAATCATGAAGTGCGCCAGTTTTGACAAGATCACCACGGCTTTTGAAAAAAACGTGCTCAACCTTACGGAAGCCAAAGAAAAGGGCAAAAAGGTCGTCGGGCAGTTCTGCCTGTACTCGCCTTCAGAAATCGCGCTGGCCGCCGGGGCCATTCCGGTTTCTCTCTGCGGCACCAAGAACGACTCCATCCCGGCGGCGGAAGAAATCCTGCCCCGCTCCCTCTGCCCCCTCATCAAGAGCAGCTTCGGCTTTGCCCTCAAGGACAGCTGCCCCTATCTGGCCGCCGCCGACATCGTGGTGGCCGACACCACCTGTGACGGCAAGAAAAAAATGTATGAACTGCTAGCGCCCTACAAGCCCATAGCACTCCTGCAATTGCCGCAGATTCAGGACAATGACGCGCTGAACTACTGGCGCAACCAGTTTGAGGGCCTTGTACGCCGCCTTGAGCAGGAATTTGGCGTGGAGATCAGCGATGCAAAGCTGCGCGACGCCATCAGGCTCATGAACCGCGAACGCCTGGCCCTCAAGGCCGTCATGGATCTGGCCCAGCGCAAGCCCTCGCCTGTCACCGGCGTGGAACTGGTGGAGATCGCCTTCAAAACGTCCTTCTTTCCCGACAAGGAAGTGGGCATCGCCATGCTGGAAGACCTGGCGGAAGAAATGGGCCGACTGGCCGACGAGGGCCAGGGCGCAACCAGCCCCGAGGCCCCGCGCATTCTGCTGACCGGCGTTCCGGTGGGCCTCGGTTCGCACAAGGTGGTGCGCCTCATTGAAGAATGCGGCGGCAGCGTCGTCTGCCTGGACAACTGCTCGGCCTACAAAAAGACCCGCGTCATGATGGAAGAAGACGGCGACCCGCTGACCGTCATGGCCCGCCGCTACCTTGACGTGCCCTGCGCCGTCATGTCGCCCAACCCCAATCGCTACGACGCCCTGCGCCAGATGGCGTCCGACTTTTCTGTGGACGCCGTGGTGGATCTGACCTGGCAGGGATGCCAGACCTATGCCGTGGAAGCCTGGACCCTGAAAAAATTTGTGCAGAATGACCTGGGCCTGCCCTACCTTCAGGTGGAAACCGACTACTCCGAAACCGATACCGAACAGCTCAAGGTGCGCGTCGAAGCCTTCTTGGAAATGCTGTAGGCCGCCAGAGCTTTTTCAGTTTGAAAGACTTTGTGGGGGAGGGACCCTTTTAGCCCAGATTAACTTTGAAATGTAAAGCATTTCAAAGTTGTCATTCTGCCGGAAATGCGATTTCCGGCAGAACCCACGCCACGTTGTGGCGCGCCGCACTCTCGTGCAGCGTTATAGCATCTAACTTTTTTCAAAGTTAGATGCTATAAAAAGGGTCTCCTCCCCCACGCCCCCTCCCCCTAAAACTCTTGGACAGCACTGTCACGAGCGCCTTTCCTGGTATTTCTGCGTCGAACTTCGCCTTTTATTCCGGTCGAGTACCATCAGAGTACACTCCCTGCATAAAGGCTCGTTCTCCTTGATATAACTGAAAATTCATCTCGTGACGGCCCTGTCTCGTGTATTTTGATAGTGTACAAAGTGTTTTTTACTCTTGGACAGGGATTCTGGAGGCCGCGCCTTTCAGGCATCACACCATCTCAAAGCCACCCTGCTCTGGATTTTCGTTTTTATGGCGGCGGCAGTACACGCAAAAAAGCTCCCCACCGAAATGGGGAGCTTCTCGTTTGCCGCAAGCGTATCAGATGATGCCCTGGCAATAGCGCTACAGCCTATTTTGCCCCAAGCCCCGCCTGAAATTCCCGCCACGAGGGCGCTACCGTATCCTTTTGCGACAGCACGGGGCATTCCACCGGCCAGACAACGCCAAGGTCAGGGTCATTCCAGCGAATGGCCCCTTCGTCCTGGGGGCAGTAATATTCCGTACACTTATAGTGAAAATGGGCGTATTCGCTGGTGACCACAAAGCCGTGCGCCAACCCCGGCGGCACCCACAACTGCCACTGGTTGTCCTGCGTCAGTTCAACGCCGTACCACTGGCCAAAGCTGGGCGACCCCGCGCGGATGTCCACAGCCACATCAAACACACTGCCTGAGGAGACATGCACCAGCTTGCCCTGGGGCCGTGTTTTTTGAAAATGCAGGCCACGCAAAATGCCGTAGGCGGATCGGGAATGGTTGTCCTGCACAAAGGGCAGATCAATGCCAGCAGCGGCGTACCTCTCCTGCTGCCAGGTTTCCACAAAATATCCGCGGGCATCGCCCCACACCTTGGGTTTGATGAGCAGCACGCCCCCCAGGGGGGTTTTGACTACTTCCACTGTCCTATCCCCGTATCTACAAGATCCAGCAAATATTGCCCGTAACCTGTCTTGGCCATGGGCCGCGCCAGGGCGCGCACGTCCTCGGAGGAAATATAGCCATTGCGCCAGGCGATCTCTTCCAGGCAGGCCACCTTGAGCCCCTGACGGTTTTCCACCGCCTGCACAAAGGCCCCCGCATCCATGAGCGAATCGTGGGTGCCCGTATCCAGCCAGGCTATGCCGCGCCCCACAAGCTCCACATGCAAGTCGCCACGGGCTAGATAGGCATTGTTGACGTCGGTAATTTCCAGTTCGCCGCGCGCCGACGGGCGCACAGCGCGGGCAATGTCCACCACGTCGCTGTCATAGAAATAGAGTCCCGTGACCGCAAAATTGGACTTGGGCTTCAGAGGCTTTTCTTCAATGCTCACTACACGGCGGTTTTCGTCAAATTCCACCACACCATACCGTTGCGGATCGCGCACATGATAGCCGAAAATGGTCGCGCCGCTCTCGCGCGCCATGGCCTCATGGGTGAGAACGGGCATGCCATGGCCGAAAAAGACGTTGTCGCCAAGCACAAGGCAGGTATTGTGCCCGGCAATATGGTCTTCAGTCAGCAGGAAGGCCTGCGCCAGCCCTTCGGGGCGCGGCTGCTCAACATAGTGTATGGAGCAGCCCCACTGTGAGCCGTCACGCAGCAATGCCCGATACAGGTGAAGATGCTCTGGCGTTGAGATGAGGCAGATGTCGCGGATGCCCGCCATGAGCAGGGTGGCCAGCGGATAGTAAATCATGGGCTTGTCGTAAATGGGCATGAGCTGCTTGCTCACGCTGAGGGTCAGGGGATAGAGGCGCGAGCCAGACCCCCCGGCCAGAATGATGCCTTTCCACTGGTTCATCGCGTTCCTCCTGTTGCGGCGGTGCGCTGCCCGTAATTGATGGCAAGCCAGTCCCTGTACGCGCCGCTGCGCACATGGTCTACCCAGGGCCTGTTGGCAAGATACCATGCAACCGTTTCTTTCAGGCCGCTCTCGAATGCGTGCACCGGCTTCCAGCCCAGTTCTTTTTCTATTCTGGAGCAGTCGATGGCGTAGCGAAAATCGTGGCCCGGCCTGTCCGTCACAAAGGTTATGAGATCGGCATACCCGCCCTGGCCCAGAGGAACCAGTTCGTCCAGAATGGCGCAGACCGCGCGCACCACCTCAAGATTTGTGCGCTCGGCGTGGCCGCCGATATTGTAGCACCGGCCAACAGCGCCCGATTCAAGCACGCGGGCTATGGCGGCGCAATGGTCTTCCACATGCAGCCAGTCGCGGATATTGGCTCCCTTGCCGTACACGGGCAGGGGCTTGCCTTCAAGCGCGTTGAGAATCATCAGCGGAATAAGCTTTTCAGGGAACTGGCGCGGCCCGTAATTGTTGGAGCAGTTGGTCAGCAGCACCGGCAAGCCATAGGTTTCGTGAAAGGCGCGCACCATATGGTCGCTGGCAGCCTTGGAGGCTGAATACGGGCTGTTGGGGCTGTAGGGCGTGGCCTCGGTAAACGCCGGGTCGCCTGGCTGCAGAGCGCCATAGACCTCATCCGTGGACACGTGCAGAAAGCGAAATTTCTCCGCCCTCTGGGCGGGCAGGGCGCGCCACCAGTCCTTGACCACGCGCAGAAGGGACGCCGTGCCCAGCACATTGGTGCGCACAAAGGCGTCCGGGTCCACAATGGAGCGATCCACGTGGCTTTCAGCCGCAAAATTGACCACAGCGTCCGGCGTGTGTGTCTGGAGCAGAAAAGCCACCAGTTCTTCATTGCCGATGTCGCCGCGCACCAGGATATGATCCGGGTCGCCTGCCAGCGAAGACAGGTTGGCCGGATTGCCTGCATAGGTGAGCTTGTCGAGATTGATGACGCGGATTCCGGCGCGGCGGGCCTCAAGCACATAGGCCGAGCCAATGAACCCGGCACCGCCGGTTACCAGTTGGCAGGGCACGGGCACATCTTTTTGATCTGAAAAATTCTTCATTACAGCTTCAAGCCCCCAAAAGAGTTCGAATAGAAAACCCGAAGGTTTTTGCAGACTAGCAAAATGTGCAAAGGCATGGCAACAGGGTAAAAAACTGCGCCGCGCCCCGGTGCATGAAGCGCAGCACTGCGGAAATCCCTCATTGCACCAGGCTACCCGTCATGACATGCTCGAAACATCAACGAACAACTCATGGAGTTTGCTATGACATATCAAAATGTTTCCGACAAACAGCCGCAACCCGATCCTGCGGAAAAGGACGCGTTCTTTCCTTCAGGCTATTCACTGAGTCAGTTCACCTCGCCAAAGTCCGATCTGGGCGGCGCCGACTACCCTGCCCCCTACAAGGGCGCAAAAAAAATCCTGATGATAGGCGCTGACGAGCGTTATCTTCTGACCGACAACGGCACGTTCTTCTCCACCGGCAACCACCCGGTGGAAACCCTGCTGCCCATGTACCATCTCCACAAGGCCGGTTTTGCCTTTGACGTGGCCACCCTGTCGGGAAATCCCGTCAAGTTCGAATACTGGGCCATGCCTTCTGAAGACCAGGAAGTGCAGGGCTTCTTCGCCAAATACCACCCGCAGTTCAAGCAGCCCCTGACGCTGTCGACGACCATTGCCCAGGGTCTGGACAACTACGCCGCCATCTTCATTCCCGGTGGCCACGGCGCGCTCATCGACATTCCAAAGAACAAGGATGTGGGCGCGGCCCTGAAATGGGCGGCTGCCAACAACACGTTCGTCATCTCCCTGTGCCACGGCCCTGCGGCCTTTCTCGCTGTTGGCCACAGCGACATGTACCGCGGCTACAAGATTTGCGCCTTCCCCGACGTGATTGACGCCATGCTCCCCGATATCGGGTACACACCAGGCCATCTGACCTGGAAATTTGGCGAAAAGCTCAAAGCCCTCGGCTTTGAGATCATCAACGGAGATGCCATTTCCGGCACGGTACACAGGGATCGCAACCTGCTCACCGGCGACAGCCCGCTGGCAGCCAACGCCCTCGGCAAGCTCGCGGCGCAGACGCTGCTCAAGGAAGTCACCGCCTGATGCTGGAAAAGGTCATGCTGGAAGCGGCATTTAGAAGCGCCCTCGTCATCGAGGGCGCCACTACCCTTTCCGTGATCAAAAACGAGATTCGCGCGTTCAGCGCTCCCCTCGGCTATGACCGTTTTGTGCTCTTCTCGGCATCCGCTGGCCGGGACGATACGGTCGAAAGCATTTATTGGGTCGAGGGCAACTGGTTCGGCGCTCATGAGCCGGTTGACGCCGTGACCTATGTGCGGCGCTGCCCGGTGACGCGGCACATTCTGGAAGCCCGCGAGCCATTCTTTTGGTCCAAGACCAGGAGCACGGAGGGCGAATGCTACCGCGTCGTGCGTACCCCTCAGGGCGAAGGGGTTCACGGCCTGCAGGTGCCCGTGTTCGGCCCGCAGGGGCTGGAGGGGGCCATGAGCTTTGGCGGGGAGCACATCGACGCTTCCCCGCAGGTTCGGCTCGCGTTGAAGCTTATTGCTGAAGCGGCCTTTCTCGCGGCGCGCAGACTGCTGGAATCCCCCCCTGCTGATGCAGTCGGCACGCTGTCAGACCGTGAGCGCGAGGTGCTGGCCTGGACAGCCGCAGGGCGGCGGCAGGGCGAGATCGCCGTGACCCTTGGCCTTTCCGAACGCACGGTAGAAAACCATCTGCGCCGCATACGCAAACGCCTGGGCGTCGTGACAACGGCGCAGGCCATCCGGGTGGCGATCCGCAATGGCGAGATCGTCGCGTGACGCCGTCCATTGCGTGACGCCGTCCGTCGCGGGAGTCAGGCGTCGCGGGAGTCAGGCGGCCAGGCCAAGCAAATGTTTCGGCCAAATACATCGCGTGTACACCACATGCGCACGGCACGTGAGTGATCACCGCCCCCCCGCGCACAGCGAGCCTGAGGAGGCTGACATGAAACTTCTTCTTGTGGGAGCCACTGGCCTGGTCGGGAACAGGTTTTGAGCCAGGCGCTTGACGACCCGCGCGTCCACACGCTGGTGACGCCCACACGTCGCCCCCTGGCCATAACCCATGACAAACTGGTCGCACCAATCGTGCGCTTTGACGATCTGCCGGCAAACGCCGACTGGTGGCAGGCCGACGCTGCCATCTGCACGCTGGGCACGACAATCAAAAAGGCCGGTTCCCGGGAAAAGTTCCGCGAGGTGGACCATGACTATCCCCTCGCCGTGGCCCGACTCGCCAGAATGCACGGCACCCCGAGTTTCGCCATCGTCTCCGCCATGGGGGCGAACCCCAATTCCCTTTTCTTCTATTCACGGGTAAAGGGAGAACTGGAAGCCGACTTGACGGCGCTGCTCTTTCCCTCGCTCACACTGGTGCGCCCGGCGCTCATCGGCGGCCACAGGAAAGAGCGCCGCCCTGCCGAACAAATGGCCATGAAGGTGCTGCAACTGCTCAATCCGCTGATTCCAAAGTCTTTGCGCATCAATGCCAGCGCAACCATTGCGCGGGCTCTTCTTGATGCTGCCCTTCAAGGCCGGACGGGCATCAGGGTGATCACATCCGCGCAAATGTCGTAAGCAGCCCATCCGACGAACTGGCGGCCCCGCTGACCCCGGCGGCCCGCTGCCCCCGGCGGCCCTGTGGGCGTACATTAGAGAAGCTTCAGCTTGAAATGCTTTGTGGGGGAGGGACCCTTTTGCAAAAGGGTCCCTCCCCCACACCCCCTCCCCCTGAAACTCTTGTTTTCTCAGTGAGGCGGGGTTCCAGAAAGAGCGGCTTCCACGCGGCACAGCATTTTAAGGTTTATCTGCTCTACCCATTTTCAGCCTGTGTTGGGCATGGTGCGAAAAAAACAAAAAAGGGGTACCTGTACATCAGATAACCCCGAAAAATGGTGGAGAAGAAGGGATTTACCCCCCGACCCCCGCCTTGCAAAGACGCATTTTACATTATTTCAATTTTACGCCATAACTTTCTGAAATATCACAAAATTATCCACTGACAGTTCAAAAGACCACTCAAGGCGTCATCAGGGGCCACATTACATTAGAGGGCGTTATTTACTCCGACTGCCGGGTAGCTACAATGGCCTTGCAGAGCGTGGCTGGCAAAAAAATTTTCGTGTTGAACACGATAACAGCGAATTTGCGAACACGCATCCCCACAGTAATGGCTTGGAACCTTTGAGCCTTTGCAAAAAATCGATTTGTGCGAGCCTGCGGGCATAAAATGCTTTCCCCAAATGAAGAAGTATGGTTTCACCTTAACCACAGCAATTCATACTGTTTTACTATTTTTTGATGGATCTTGAAATAAAAAGGTGCTCCATGATATGCTATAATAATAAAAGAAGTTTAAATTATAC
>NZ_JAVESS010000029.1 GCF_034006445.1 Desulfovibrio sp.
GCACAAACATGCGCAAAAAGCCCTGGATGAGCACCTGCCGTAGCATGCCAAGTATGCTGCCCGTCACGAGACAGGCAATGTAGAAATACAGAAAGTTGGCTCCACCGTTCTTGCCAGCGGTAAAGTGCATGATTGCCTCCTTGGCGGGACCGTCAAGCAGGCTGTAATACACAAGAACCGAGGGGATGAAGATGGAAAGGATGGCCGGGCCGCCGATGTCCTTGAGAACGGGAATGCGCAGGCCCATGTCGCCAAGGAGTATGCCCAGAACCAGCGTGACGGCGAAGCCGCCGATCATGTCCTTGGGCAGCTTGCCATAGTACGAGGCCGCAAAGATGATGATGGCAAAACAGATGTACAGGGGCAGGGGAACCGGCCCGACCTTGAAGCTGCAAAATTTGTCCAGCAGGCCGCCGGACGTTGTTTCTGCGCGTTGCATGAGTAAACCCTCCTGACAGAATTTGTCTTCTGTTTACTCCGGCAATGTCGCAAAATCTTTTTATGTAACTTTATAATATGTTTCTGAAGTTATGTAATTTATGTAACTTATGTAAGTCCGGCGGCATGCCTTCAGCGGGGCAGGCGGCTGCCCTGCTTGTGCCGTATGCCGGATGGCGCGCGCCGGGTTTGAGGCTCGGGCGTCAAACTGATTTGGAGCCTGTCGCGGGCCGCAATATGGTGGAGATTCTGCCGTAAAGCCCATTGGGGCAAAATAAAACACTGAACTGAGGAGCATTTCGCAGTTCCTCAATCCTCGTGCTGTAAGGAAATGCCGTGTACAAAACCATGCTTGCCTGCATTGTGTGCGTGTTGGTGTCCGCCATGTCCGCCCTATTGGGACTGCCTGGGCTGTCCGCAGCGCCCGCGCTGGCCGCCGGGCCGTCGACATATGAGGATAATGTGGTGGCCTGGAAGCCCTACGGGCCTGTGAACGGTCTTGAGTACAAGATGGCTCTTGATCCGGCGCTCTTTGCCGCAGACAGGCCAGCAGCATCGTTCACTGCCCTCTGGGACGCCCTCGCTGCTTCGGCTGCAAAAAACGGTTTTCTTCTGGCCAAATCCGAAAAGATCAAGGTGCGCCTGCGCACGCGAAGCTATTTTGATACAGATGGCCTCGCCCTGCGCGATGCGGGTTTTGTGATACGCACTACCGCAAATCACAATAAGGATGGCAGCGCCAAAGAAGACATAAAGCTTACGGTGAAAACCTCCGGCAAGGCCCCGGCCTTTATTCTGGGAACGTCCCTGGATACGGTGGGCATCAGGGGGGAAGTCTCCGCTGAAGACAATCCCTATATGGACGCGCAGGGCAACATGGCCTCAAGGCTGGAGAAAAGCGTCAACATCCGGGGCGATGCGAAGACTTTCGGGGCTCTTGACCGCCCGCGCCTGCGGCAGTTCTCGCGTTTTGTGCCTGCGTTGGCCAGGAGTGGTCTTGCCGCCGACACAAAGCTCACGCCCGTAAGCGTCTGCACCTATTCGGCCATGATGGGCTCAGTGAAACTGGCGGGAGTTGCGGCGGAGATCACGCTTGAGGCCTGGACGGACTCCTGGGGCGGTGCGCCCCTGGCGCTGGAACTTTCTTTCCGCATTGGCAATCAGGACTATTACGCCATCCCCGAGGTTGTCGCCTCGGGCAACGAGTTTTACCGCAAGGTGGTGGTGCAGGGCCTTGACCACATGAAGCTGCCTGACGGCGACAGGTTCAGCGGCTCCAAGCTCAAGATGCTGCGGGACAGGCAGTAGGGTGTTTTGACGTTACATGCACATTGGCAGGCTTTTCGCTCGGCCTTTACGGCGCGTGTGCGTTCACGTCGGCGCTTACCCCTGCAACCGCCAGAGCAGTATTTAGTGACGCTGCTCTGGCGTATCTTTGATGTAGCCAATGACGACACGCGGGGCAATCTGTTGGAACGGCGCATTCAGTGAAACGGCGCATCTGGCGGCATGACTATAAATGCACATATGTCCTGCTGACAGACATAAACAGATGCCGTCTGCTGCTTACCGCAGTTCATACTGGTATTTTACATGCAATAAAACGGGAATATCGGCAGCGCCCAGAATGTCCGGGCGTTTTACGCTGCCGCTTGCCGCAATGATCGCACGGCGCGCCGCTGCGTCGAGATCTGGTGAACCAGACGACTGGCGCAGCACCGGGGCTGTAAAACTGCCGTCGGCACGCACGGTGAAGGCATAGGACGCAACTCCGACAAAATGTGCCTCGCCGCCGTCCATGCGGCGGGCATGCACTGCCGCGTCAAGATCGTCAAGAAAGGCGAAAAATGCCTGACGCCTTTTGTCTGCGGTATTTTGCGGTTCGGTGCGGGGTGGGGCAGCCTCCATGCTGATGCCTGCGCCGCCCTCCGGGGATGCTCCCATGCCCAGGGAATCCATGCTGATCACCGTGAGCGTCCCCACGGGGGTCAACTCTGCCGATGCGCCAAGCAGGTGAAAAAGGCCCCAGTGTACAAGGCATGAGATGGCCAGCGCGGCGTAGAGCCGTTCGGTCGCGGTCATGGCGCGTCCGTCGCGGGGTGCCCCGATGTGGCAATAAGCAGCTTTTCCCCGCCCTGCATGCGCACTTCATCCACCAGAAAGATCAGGCCTTCCACAGGGGCCTTGGGGTCAGCCACCAGAACGAGCCTCCCCGGTCTGCTCCTGAAGCCGAGCACAAGATCGTGCAATTTGTCTCTGACCTCCTGCCGGGGCAGGGGCACCCCTTCGCAAAGAATGCCGCCATCAGCCGTGAGGCGCAGTTCAATTACCCGGCCCGACAGGGTTTTGCTGCTGTGGGCAGTGGGCAGATCGACTTCAAGCCCACGGACGGCAAAGGCCGCCGCAATGACAAAAAATATAAGCAGAATAAACAGCATATCAATGAGCGGTATGAGGTCGTAATCACTCGTCGTATTCAGCGGGCGGGTCAGGCGAAGCATCGGCATTGTCTCCTTGGCGCAACAAGAGAAAAGCGTTGGATAATCTGCGTCTGCTGGTCATGCCATAAAATCAACACGCAGTGCCGGCGTCAGGTCGCAGCAAGGCCGCGTTGCCAGCCGCATCAAGCATGCTGGAGATGTTTTTGAGGCGGGCGCTGAAAAATGCCAGCGAAAACTGGGCGACAATAGCAATGCACAGGCCGGAAGCCGTGTTGAGCAAGGCCTGCCAGATGCCGTCCGCCAGCATGCTCATATCCACGCCGCTGGAGGCGTGCGCAATGCTGGAAAAAATGGAAATCATCCCACTCACCGTTCCCAGCAGGCCCATGAGCGGAGCCAGCCTGGCAATGGCGCCGAGCAGACCGAGCCGCCGCTCCAGCTGTTCAAGAATCTGCCCTCCGGCCAGGTGCAGGGCTGATTCGCGATTGGAGCTTGCCATCGTGAGTTGCTGGGCAAAGGCGTGCAGCAGGGGCACTGTGGTCATGCGCTCCGCCACTGCTTCCACATCGCCGCTGCTCGTGGCTTTGAGCAGATCCCCCCGCAGGGCGTCGTCGGGCAGGGAGCACGACGCATACAGCAGCAGGCGCTCCACAATCACCGTCAGGGTCAGGATGGAGACTGCCAGCAGGGGCCACATCATCCATCCCCCCAAAGCAATGATGTTCATGTCTGCCTCCTTGCTGCAACAACCGGCATACAAAACCGGCAGATTGAGTGTTTTGGCGGGCTCCAGGCACTGGCGCGGCCGCCGGGGAAGATGTCTCTGCCGTCAGCACACGGCTGTCGCCCCCTGCCCGGCCGTGTCAGGCGGCGACAGATTCACCCCGATAAACACCATGTACCGTTCGTCTGCTCCGTCCGGGGCTTCCTCAAATTCCAGGCGTCCGGCGGCATACTGGGCAACAGCGGCAACCACCGCGCCGTCCATGCGCAGATTGACAATGCCCTTGGCGCGGCAGAGCCCCGGGCCAGCGTCATCCACCATGCGCCAGATATCCTCTGTGCTGACCACCTGCGGCAGGGTAAGGCAAAATGAACCAAATCCCTCGGCGCTGTGGTTGATATTGCCAGCAGCGCTGAAGGGCTGCAGACGGGGAGCGCGCGAGGGCGGAGGGCTGTGGGCGTCGAGCCATGCCGTATGCAGCGCTTCAAGATTGGCGAAGGTGATGTTTCCCTCAACAGCGGGGAAGATCACAGCCCTGGGATTGCGGCGTCGCAGGTCGCGCAGCACTGCTTCAAGCCGCTGTTCGGAGACCGCGTCGGCCTTGTTGGCAATAATGACGTCGGCCTGCGCCACCTGCGCCATGCCGATGCCTGAACCGGCCTCGTCCCATGCCAGGGCGTCGGCCACGGTTATGACCAGGCCGGGGCGCACCATGTCGGAAAGATCGTTGAGGGATTCAAGCACATTGGCGGGATTGGCCAAACCTGTTGTTTCAAGAATTATCTGTTCTGCGGGGGCCGCTTCCAGAAGGCGTTGCAGGCCGGGCCGCAAGCTGTCCGCCAGCGAGCAGCAGACGCAGCCTTCGTCCAGGGCCTCCACATGCGTTTCACCGCGAGTGAGCGCGGCGTCCAGTCCGATGCGCCCGAATTCGTTTTGTATGACTGCGGCGAACTGTTCGCGCCCATTCAGATAGTCCAGCCAACGGCGCAGAAATGTGGTTTTTCCCGCGCCAAGGAACCCTGTGAGGATGTGCATGACCGGCAGTTCTGCGTCAGGTGTCGCCAGTATTTGGCGTTGGCGGCCGGGCAGGCGTTTCAGAATTTTGCCTTCGGAAGACAGGGATGGAAACGTTATGGGCCTGCCATTGCCGGGAAAAGCTGCCAGGGGGTGCGGTTGCGGGCATGTGCCCATCTCCGCCTTCAGCGACAGGGTGGGGGAAGTGTCCCCTTCTGCGGCGTCACGCGGTTTTTGTAAGGCCATATGCAGGCTGAGGCGCGGCGATTCTTCAAGCAGTGTTGCGGCCGTAGCCGCCAGTGTCGTGAAGAGTGGCAGCAGCAGCCTGAATGCGGGAACGTCGCATTCCAAACCGCCGGGGGGTACGATCCACTGTTCGGCCTGGGCGTCGCCAGTCGTGTCGCCTGCCGCGTCGCCAGTCGCGTCGCCAGTCGTGTCGCCTGCCGCATAGCTGCCTGAATCCGTGGAGGGCCGCGCCGCGATTCCTTCACGCGAAATGTGGCGGTATCTGGCCGGAGCGGCCAGGGACAAGGAAAGCCCCTTGCCGTCCAGCGCCGCCACAAGCTGCACGCTGCCCATGCAAAAGGGGGCAAGCTCGGGGGCATGCAGCGAGAGGTTGCGCATGCGTTCTTCGTAGTTTTCGCCAAGGGCAAGGGAAAGAGCCTGCAGAGGAAATTTGTCGAGAACGGAATCCGCCGCATGGGGGAACACGTGCGCCGTAAACGTGCCGTGGAGAAAGGATACGTCGGTGTGTTCGTTCAGAAAAACCAGGCCGTACACGTGTGGAGAACCGGCCACCCGGCAGGTCCAGGCCGCGTATAGCTGGTTGGAAGGGAGCACCCCCCGCCACCCCAGCGCCCGCGCCCGTCTGCGGTCAAGATGTATGCCTGTGAGCAGACAGTTGAGTATGGAAGGACTCTCGGCGTCTGTTTCAGGCGAAAGGGGGCGCGGCAGCAGGGCATCAAGGCGCATGGCGATACTCCATCGTTGTGGCGGTTTTTGAAATCCAGCCGTAAGGGGGCAGGCCTGCCCCCTTACGGCTGCACCGTTTACGAGGGAAACTTTATGACGTCTCCATTGCCAAGATAGTTGGTCGTCTTGGAGCGGAAACGCGCCGTGCCTTTTACAACCGGGTAGCCCGCGTCCACAAACTTCTGGGCAGTAATGAGCCCTGTGCAGTGGTTGCAGCCCACCTTTTGCAGATCCCACTTTTTGAGACCGATAACGAGGTCGTCATACTTGGGGTCCCAGTCGTCAAAGGGCGAGATGTGCAGGCCGCCGTAGAGGCCGTAGAACTGGTCGTTTTCATAGGTCAGGGTTTTGTAGGCCGTGTCGGCAAAAAGGATGATGCCCTGATGGCAGCACCCGGTGATGCTCACGAGCCCAATGTCCTTGACGTTGCAGTACAGCGAGATTTCGCCGAATACCTTGAGAATGATGGGGCAGTCGAAGCCGTAAAGGGCCACGCCGTCCTGAATCTTGTGCAGGCCCTTGGGCACTTCAGTCCACTTGCCCACGTGCCCGCAGTCTTTGAGGTACTGCTTGCCGCTGGGGTAAAAGGTGTTGGGCGTATAGATGTGAATATCGGGGTTGTATTTTGTCACAGCGGGCAGACCAAAAAAGTGGTCCATATGCTCGTGCGTCTGGATCATGGCGGTAATTTCATTGTTGGCCAGCATGGTGTCGATGCCTTCCCGCTTATAGCAGGTTTCCATCCACTGGTAATTCCAGCCGGTGTCAAAAAGGTACTTTGTCACCTTGCCGTCCATGCCCTCAATTTCAATAAGGCAGGAAAAGCCGCCGGCATTGTCGGGATGCACGCTGTTTTCGCGCACTATCTGCCATGCTTCGTCCAGCTTGTGGGGCAACAGATGCTTGATCAGCTTTATGCCGTCGGCATAGCTGCCCTTGCCGACGCCCTTGCCATTGCCGAAAGGAGGCCAGTTGAAGGTGTACTGGTCTACCAGCAGACCGCCAGCGCCGGTCACATCCTGCATGAACGTGCGGTTGTCGAACCAGCTTGTCTCGGAGATGTTGGTAATTTTGACGGCCTTGCAAACACCAATATTTTCCGTTCCGCGTTTTACGTCCGTGAGAAAAGCCCTGCGCATGGGGGAGTACGAATACGCGCCCATGGCGCCGATGGCGCCCACGCCGACCCCTAATGCAGCACCCTTGATAAATTCTCGTCTGTCCATGTTGCTCTCCTTACTGCACAAGGGTGAAGTGCGCGCTGAACCATGGCAGCGCGGCCACTATGGCAAAGTACAGCATAACGCCAGCGAGAATCCCCACCGCAAGACCCGGAATCATGGCGGGGCTCCAGGCGTTTCGAGCGGCGAAGGCGTGTTCTTCGGCTACAAGTTCTTCACTGGTGCGGAATTCGCGCTTCCATCCGGGCCATCCATCCATAAACCACCAGTTGATCAGCCAGATGTCGATGAGCCAGATCATGGGAATCATCGGGAACTGCTGCGGATGTGAAAAGCCCTTTTGCGTGCCGAGCGCAAAGTGTGCGTACTTGTAGTACAGGCAGTAGACCGCAATGCCGCCGATGGCCACAATCACGGTACGGATAAGCACATTGACCGGAGTGCTGAACTTGTTGGGCCAGTTGCCGCCGTAGAACTGGAGGAACAGGGCGGGAACCAGGAAGAAGATGGCGGTTTCGCCCACATGCAGCCAGCGCCAGTCGGGGGCCGCGTCACGCCGGTGACCACGGATGGCGTCGCCCCAGACCAGTTCCTGCATGTACCAGAAGAAGAAACACAGGGAGAGGGAAATGGCGATAATGCCGAAGAACAGGGCAAAACGGCGCAAGCCCGGCCTTTTGATGAGGCAGAAGGGGTACCGCTCCCAGATGCCTTCCATAAACCACACCACAACGGTGCAGCACATGATCCAGGCTACGTGAAAGTTCGCGGAAACTGTCTGCGCAAAGGATTCCCAATAGGGTGGGGTAATTGCCGTAAAATATTGCCAGGGGTAATACAGGATGCCCATGTGGTTGTGCATGGTCATTAAGTAGATGACGAGGCTCAGGCAGAACGTGCCCAGCCATATGCTGAAGCCTTTGACGGGTTGGACTTCATTTTGCCAGGGGCGGCCCTCAAGCGCCACGATCCAGGCCGGGCTGATCCATGAGGCGATGACGGCAAACATCATGCATGCCTGGGCCGCATACTCGGTGGCATAGAATTCGGTGAGCCCTGGCAGCTTTTGCAACTGGTGCGGGCTGAAATAGGTAAAGGCAAAATTGCCAAGAACATTTTCAAAAAAGCCGTGAATCATCAGCACCATCAGGCCAACAGATACAAGCGAAAGCACAAGACCCTTTTGCAGGGGATGCGCGTTGCGTATCCAGTTACGCTTGAATGGCCAGAAGTCGAAAATATAGGCCATCCAGATGAGGATGATGAGCCACCAGCGGCAATAGTTATACCCCACATAGGGTGTGTAAAAACGCATGATGCCGCGCGGATCCTGAAAGATCCACCAGGTTACGGCAAATATGGAAAGTGTGAACGCCATGTTGGCCAATACAGGCCAGGGCCCCTGCCACCGCTTGGTAAGCTTGCGCTCCTCAAGATAGGGAATGTCGTGGTCAGCCATCGAACCCTCCTCAGAGTTGCGGGGTTTCCATCTCCACAGGGGGACGCGCTTGTGTGTGCAGGGCCTGTGCAACGGCCCGAATCAGCGCCTCCTCGCTCATCGTGTCCACGGGCAGCCCCAGTCGCTGCCCTTCAAACCGCAGCATGCCCGGCGAAAATTCTGGCGGCAGCAGCGCCTCGTCGCTGCTGGCCAGCGCGTCTGCACTGGTGTTTTCGCCGAGTCTGCCCGGGGAAACCGCGCGCCAGTTTCCCCGTAAAAAATCGCGTCTGCGTCGGTTCATCATTCTTCTTCCCCCAGGCACTGCAAAAGGCAGGACACATAGGCCGATACAGAAGAAGCGCAGGCTTGGGAGTCCGCATGCCGCAGACCATGCAGGGTGCGGGCAAGATGCTTGAATATTTCCTCAAGCCGGGGCTGGCTGCATTCCTGCAACAGCCGGGCAAGGGCGCAGGCATCGGGCAGGGTGGCCGCTCCTGCCTGGGCAAGGCAATCGTTGCTGATTGCCTGCAAAAGTATGGAGAAAAACCGCAGGTGATGCTGCGCAAGAAGGCGCATGTCGCCGCTGTGAAGCGCCATGCCGATGGAAGGCAGGTGGCGTTCGAGCTTCAGCATGACAGAAGGCGCATATGAGCCTGATGCCGCGGCAAGCAGGGGGGTCATGACGATGCGCATGGCTCTCAGGCTGTCGCCCAGACTTGCTGCGTTGAGGTTGCAGGGGAGGGCGCGTACAAATGTGCCCTTGCTGCGGCGCGTTTCAAGAATTCCCTTGCCCACCAGGGTGCTCAGAGCGGTGCGCAGCGTTGCGCGGCTGACGCCCAGCTCCTCGGCCAGGAGCCGTTCGGCGGGCAGCCGCTCAAAGAGCGTCCAGCGCCCCTGCAAGAGGGCATGCTCCAACTGGTTTTCAGCGTTTGCTGGCGCGATCACGGGCGTCCTCCAGGCAAAGCGTATTCAAATGCGTGTGTGTAACTTCATACTGCGCGTCTGTAATTTTTTTGACAATATGCATGTAAAAAAAAGCACACAGCTAATTAACATTATGAAAAGCATGATAAATTTTTTGTTTTTTGGTATGACCACAGTATAAAACACTGTAAAAAAATGCAGAAAAAAAGCAGATTATCGCGGCAAATATGCTTTTGTAAGCGGAGTTGCGTGTCTGTGGTCAGACCACACGTCGGCATAAAAAAGGCTTGCTCATGGCTTGCGTCTATTTTACTGCCAATGCATCGACGGTGATTTTTATTTTCAATACATGGAGATGGCATGGCAAGTTTCCTTCAGTGGCGAAAGGGCTTCCCCGGATTATTATGGAGCATCTGCCAGCGTGAGTCCCGGATTAAGGTGTTTACCCGCTGGCGCGACGCAGGCTTTGACGCCCCGCAGTTGCTGAAAAACGCCGCGTTCAGAAAGAACGCGGTAATGGAGCAGGATTATCCCCTGCTTGTGGAGTTCTGGGACATGATCCATGCCGGAAGGCCAGCCGCCGTAATCTTTCGGCTGAAGCATGACGATGGACGCAAACCGCTGATCCTTCAGGGCTGGCCGCAACCGGAGCAGGACGTCTACAGCGGCTTTCTCAAAGAGGCCTATTTGCCTGGAGGGTATAATTCCGCCTGTTATAACGCCCAGTTGAAGATGCGCCTGGGGGATGCCGACTATCCGGTATTTACCGTGGATCTGGAAAATCAGACACTGTATGACGCCAACAGGGCGGCGCAGAAGCTCTTTTTGGGCGAGGAGCAGGCTGTGCGGGCACTGGTGCTGGACGATGTGGTGCCGCAGTCGTTGATGAAAGGTTTTTCAGCGGCAATGGAAAAAGCCGTGGAGCGTGACGCATGGTCGGGAAAGCTGTTGCTCGGCAATGGCGAGCGGGGTTTGTTTTCGGCGCATGTGCGGCTTACCTTGTGGGGAGAGTCGGGCAAGGAAGTGGTGCGGGTTGCGCTGGTCAACGTTGATGCAAGGCCCCCGAAGCTTGAAGAAGACGGCGCGTTGGCACTCTGTACTGAAGAACTGCGCCCGGCGCTCGAAAAGCTGCACAATCTCTGCAAACCGGAAGTTGACGGGCTGATGCTGTCGCACATTCAGATGGGCAGCGGGCGTGTGGCCGTATACGGTGTCGGTTCGGCATTCAACAGCCTTGAGTGGGGGACGCTGCATGCCTATGAAGGCACAATAGCCCAGGATATTCAGCGCTACAGCCTCAGTTCGCTTATTGTGGAAGATACTCTCGACAGTGTTAAATCCATTGACTGGGCCCTTTTTGCCCCTCTGGGCATACGCTCGTATTTTGCCAAGCCGTTTTATGCCGAACATGGGCTGCACGCTGTGCTCATTCTCGCAGCCAAACGACAGCGCGGCTTTGGTGCGGACGCAGAAGCCATGTACGCCGATGTGGCGGCGGCTTTCGGGCAGTTGATGCTGCGCTGGAGATCTTTTTGATCAGGTGCAACAGAGGTGCTTGGGGGCGTCGAGCGTCCTGAGGCCCCGTGCAAACTCGCGCGACAGGGCGCCCACAGTGGATTTGGGGTCGATAAAAATGGTCTGATGCGGGCTGACACGGCTTGGTGTGGCCTTTGTGCCCTGTCAGGCATGGTCGACTTGGTGCGGATTTTCCACAAAAAAAGGCTTACGCGTTGCGTAAGCCTTTTTAATTTTATGGAGCCGCCTATCAGATTTGAACTGATGATCTACTGATTACGAATCAGTCGCTCTACCAACTGAGCCAAGGCGGCAGGAGAAATATTCTTTTGTGTCGGGGCGAAAGGCCGTGGAATCGTGTTCGTGGCGCTATCTTCCGTCATGTCTACGTGACCAAACAGCCGTCCCGCCACATCTGGCGTTTCAGCGGTTCAGTCCGTAAACCGAAACCGACGACCGGGAACTATTGCCAAAAAAACTTCCGCTTGTCAAGGCAAGCAGGCGTGCAAGATCATGCCCTTTCAAGAATCAGGGGAATGACGTGCAGTTCACGGCTGACTTCTTCAGTATGGCCCAGCTTCCAGTTGACGCTTTCAGCGGGCCAGCCAAGTTCCTGGCCCACAGCGCTCGCCACCCCCGCCACGTTCAGGATGGGATGGCGCTGGAATACCTGCGGCAGGCCATATGTCAGGTTGCAGACAAGGCACTTGCCGGGCCGCTGGCGCAGTTCAAAAGCCAGGTGGGCTTTTTGGGGGCCTACCTCGCGGCAGACAAGGCCAATGTCGTAAGCGCCTTCTTCAGCACCGCCAAACAGCGCTTCGAAAAAATCATCCGCCCGCGAAGCAGGAAATATCTCATCCAGAAAAATTTGATTCAGATTTTGCGAAGTCATGCACTCCCCCATCAGGTTACGGGATTCGCTGTCATTGAAAAAAAGACCGCGGATCAGACGCCCGCCGTGAAGGCGCTAGCGTAATTTATGTGCGTGGTTAAGCATTGCAACCGGCGTGACGTGCCCCTTGAGAAGGGTATTCCCAGGGGCGCTCTGCTCATGGCCGTTCACTCCTGCAACGCGGGGGGCTTTTGCCCCGTGCCGGTTCGCATCGTGACGGCCTGTTACAGCAGAGCACGCAAATGACTGTTTCGCAGGCGTACGTCCTGCCTTGGCAGGCGGCTCCAGTCAAAGGCTGGCAAAAGCTCCGCCGGACTGACGGCGCGCGCGGCAGCATCAAGACCGGCCAACATGCCAAGCAAGCCCACTATACGGCGCGGATCAACCCCCTGTTCCCGCAGATACCGCAGAGACAGGCTGTTGTGGCGCTTGGCCAGACGCTCTCCTTCTTCGTCAAGAAGCAGAGGCACATGGGCGTAGGAAGGCGCACCATAGCCCAAGAGCTGAAGAAGCGCAATCTGGCGCGGCGTGGAGGACAGGATGTCTCTTCCCCGCACGACCTGCGTCACGCCCATAAGGGCGTCGTCAACAGCAACGGCAAGCTGATACGCCACAACGCCGTCAGAGCGGCGCAGCGCGAAATCGCCCCCGCAGTCGGTAAGAAAAATGGTTTGCGGCCCAAGCAGCAGGTCGGTGAAAGATATGGGAGCTTCCGGGCAACGCAGGCGTATGCTGGCACGACGCCCGCTGCGGATCAGCGCCTCAATGCGCTCCTGACCCAGATTGCGGCAGGTTCCAGGGTAGGGCGCGCCCGTGTCGTCAACATGCGGGGCCGCAGCAAGCTGGCGCAATTCCTTGCGGGTGCAAAAGCAGGGGTAGGTCGCCCCCGCCTTTTCCAGCTGCGCAAGAACCCCGTCATATATTGACCCGCGTTGGCTCTGCACGTATGGGCCGCAAGGCCCGCCCACATCTGGGCCATAATCCCAATCCAGCCCAAGCCAATGCAGGTCTTCCAGAAGGGCGATCGCATATTCGGGCCGCGACCGTTGCGGGTCTATGTCTTCAAGACGCAGAACCAGCCGCCCGCCTTGCGACCGCGCAGCCAGCCAGGCCAGCAAAAAGGCCCAGGCATTGCCCATATGGATGTGGCCGGTTGGGCTTGGGGCAAGCCTGCCGCATGGGCACGATGATTGATGCATGGCTGCTGGGGTGGCTTGGTGGGCAGCAGGGCTGCCGCTGTCAGCAAAAATATGTTGTTATGAACTATGGCGGCGCATTTGTTTTGATGCCGCAAATACTGGCTGTGATACAGGCTGCACTTACGGCTTTATGCCTGCCGGGCAGCGCGGGTTTGCCGATTGCCGCCCTGTATGCGCTGGCGGGCCAGGCCCGCCGCGCAATCAATCACTGCCGTTAAGAATTGTCGCCCTTGCCCTTGGGCTGGTCTTTTTTGCTCTTGGGTTCGGCCTTGGTAGCCACTTTTTCCGTAGCAGGCTTTTTGCTTTCGCTTTTTTTGGTTTCGGCTTTCTGGCTGGAAGACTTGGCGGTCTTGTCCTTGTCTGCCGAACCCTTGCTTGAACTTGCCTGGGCGCTGGACTTGCCAGAACTTGCCTGGGCAGAAGCCTTGCTGGATTTCTCGGAACTTGAGGCCTTGCTGGATTTTTCCGAAGCTGAGGCCTTGCTGGATTTCTCGGAGCCAGAAGCCTTGCTGGATTTCTCGGAATTTGAAGCCTTGCTGGACTTTTCCGAAGCTGAGGCCTTGCTGGACTTTTCAGAACCAGAAGCCTTACTGGATTTCTCCGAACTTGAAGCCTTGCTGGATTTTTCCGGAGCGGAGGCCTGCTGCCGGGTAGTGGCGCTGCTTTTTTTATCGTTGCTGGCGACCTGTACGATCTTGTCCTTTTTCTTGCTCCGGCTGTCATCACGGCTGTCATCGCGTTTGCTGTCGCGCGCGCTGGTTTTGCCAGCCTTTTTCTTGTCGCGGGACAGTTCGCGCACCACCCGTTCTTCCGCAAAGTCGTTGAGGCGGCTTTCGGCCTGGGCGATCATGGTTTCGCCGCCCTCAACCTTTACGCGGCGCGCTCCAAGAAAGGTGCTCTTGAAGTAGGGATCGTCAAGGGAGTTGATGCGCACGCGTGTACGCTTGTGGGGGCTGTGGATGAACTTGCCGTCGCCAACGTAGATGCCGGTATGGTAGCCACGGCGGGGATGCCGGAAGGCCACAATGTCCCCTGCGCGCATTTCGTCCACATTGTTGATGCGTTGGCCGATAACGGACTGTTCACGTGCAGTGCGGGGCAATTGCACGCCAACGCTTTTATACGTCCAGCACACAAAACCCGAACAGTCGAAACCGTCCGGGGTCGTTCCTCCGCGCACATAAGGCGTGCCGATGGCTGATCTGGCCTTGCGCAGTAGCTGCTGGCTGGATTCCTGCTGATTGGAGTCAAATGCAGCTTCATAAGAGCGGCGGAACCGCTCCGCATGGGGGGTGTTGATGCCATTATCTCGCGAGCCGCTTTTGGAGGCGCAGCCGAAAGCCAGCATGCAGGCCAACATCAACACGCATAGTTTAAGACATTTTCCCATCAGCGCTCCACAAATGTTGTGCCACCCGCTGAAAGCGGCGGCTAGTCTGTCAGAATGCGGGCAAGCCCGGCGTCAACGGTCAGGGCTTTGCCCTTTGGTGTCTGGCCCGGTCCCACGAGGCCGGAGCATTTGTGTTTGTGGCGCTAGGCCTTGATATCCAGCAAGGTGCCAAGCATGGCGTCACCGGTGTGAACGACCGCTGCATTGGCCTTATACGCGTGCTGGGTGGTGATCATTGTAACCATTTCACGGCCAAGGTCTGTGCCGCTGGGGCTGGCAGCCTCCAGGGGCAGGCCTGAGGTCACGTCATAAACGGCCTGGGCCGCGCTGAATGACGTGCCGCCGGGGCCAGAAGGAACGCCGCCCTGAAGCACTGCATCAAGGCGTACTCCCTGTCCCGCAGGGCCAGTAGCATAGACGGCACGCTGCGGCTCAAAGCCAGCTGTGCTGACATTGGCCACGTTATGAGACGCCACAGCCATCCCCCAGGAATGGGTGTTCATGGCTGACGCGCCCAATTGCATGCTGGTGCTGATACTGCTCATCATTTGTACCTTACGGCAGCATTAGCACAACCATCAGATGAATGCAAAAAACTTTTTTTGTGGGCAGCGCCGGGGTACCAGGCCGGTTTTCAGTCTTTCATGTGCCGCTCTATCCTGGCGAAAGCATTGTGGTTATGTATTGACTCCATACTTTCCACCTCAACACTGAACCATTCTACCTGTCCATGCTCCGAAAGACGCTGCGCCACATTGCGCACCACGTCCTCCACAAAAGTGGGGTGGGCAAAGGCCTGCTCGGTAACGAATTTTTCATCCTCGCGCTTGAGCAGGGTGTATACGGCTGACGAACCGGAGGCTTCGGCTATGTCGATAAAATCTTCAAGCCATGAAAAAACCTTCATGCGCAGGCTCATGCGCACCATGGCTCGCTGGCTGTGCGCGCCTTCGTCGCTGATGGCCTTGGAGCAGGGGCAGACGGTCATGACCGGCACGTCAACCTCAAGGCAGAAGTGCTGGCCCTCATCGTCCAGTTCGCCGGTGAGGCGGCACTGATAGCTGATCAGAGCCGGGATGCCCGACGCCGGAGCGCTTTTTTTAATGAAATAGGGGAAGCAGAAACGCGCATAGGCCCGTCTGGCCTCAAGCCGTTGCTTGATATCCAGCAACAGGCGGCGCACCGACTGATAGCTTATTTCAGCGTTCCATCCTTCCAGGGTCTCAACAAAGCGGCTCATGTGGGTGCCCTTGAATGCGGAGGGCAGATCCACGCCAAGGTCCACGCTGGCAACGGTCTGCTGCGTGCCCTTGGTTCGGTCGCGTACCAGCAGGGGCAGGCGGAGTTCGCGCACCCCCACACGGTCTATGTTCAGGGCCACCAGCGGGGCATGGCTTTGCACGTCTTCCATTATGCCAGGTCCTCTCCTGTGGTAGTGCCGGTAAAGGTGCCGTGCTTGACGCCGCGGCAGGCGATGAGCTTGTCGGCCAGGGCGCGCATGCGGTTGGGCTCCCCTTTGAGCACCAGAACCTCAAGGCAGTTGTAGTGGTCAAGATGCACATGCAGCGTGGTGACTATCAAATCGTGATCATCATGCTGGATCTGCATGAGACGACGCGAAAGGTCGTTTTTGTGATGATCGTAAACAAGGGTCAACGTGCCAGCGCCACAGGCGTCGCTGTTCCACTTTTCTTCCACCAGGGCCTTGCGGATGAGGTCGCGTATGGCCTCTGAACGGTTGGGATAGCTTTTGCGGCGGCAAAGTTCGTCAAAAGGTTCCAGCAGGTCTTCATCCAGCGAAACCCCAAAGCGTGCCAGATTTCCCATAACAGTATCCTGCGCCGCTTCCTTCAGGGAAACGGGTGCGTTGTTTGTGTTGTGGCCGCGTCAGCCGCGGCGGATTTCCCATACCTGCACGGTGACAGGCACGGGCTGGGCGTAAAGGGCTTCCACTTTCTGGCCGTATACGCGCTTGCCCTGCCAGCCGCCGCTTTGCAGGGCGTGCAGAAAGGTTTCGTATACAGAGCGGCCCGGTTCGGCCACCCAGGCTGCGCCGTCCGGCGCGAGCGCGTGGTGTAAAAACCGCAGCACCGGGGCCACAAAGCGCTTTTCATACATGATGTCGCCGCCCCAGACGCGGTGCATGCTTCCGGCCTTCAGGGCCGGACTCCGCCAGTCCATAACTGCCCACAGGGGCTGGGGAACGTCATTGATTCTGGCGTTGCGCGCGGCAAAGTGCAGGGCTTGTTCTTCATAGTCCATGGCGGTCACGCGCGCGCCAAGCCATTGGCCGACCAAGGCCGTGAGACCCAGGCCGCAGCCCAGATCAAGGCAGTTTTGCCCCGCGATATCTTCCTTGCGGCTGTGAAGCCATGAAGCCAAAGCCACGCTGGAGGGCCAGAGTTCCGTCCAGTAGGGCAGGCGCTCATCCTCGAAGTCACGGGAGTCGGCAGTCATGGCCTCCCAAAGCTGTTCAAGGTCTGCGGCGCGGCTGAGCTGCCACAGCCGCCCGGCGGCGCGCACTGTTATGTGCGGCTGATACGCCTGGAGACCCTTGTCTTCATTTTGCGGGTGTTTTGATGACATATGTTTCTCTTGCGGAGCATAGCCTAATGGGTTGGGCGTGTACAGAGTGCACACAGGGCATCCGGTTGCTTCAGCATATGATTACGGCATGTTCCGCGAATCTGCCCGCAATGCGTACAATGCGCCCTTGCACTGATTGCAGCGCTGGGCGACTGATGTGACGTCGCTTTTGCGGTAAAATTCAGCGTCATCGCACTGTTCGGGGCTTGAGGTGTGTCGGCGGCAGGTATATAGGAAATGAAACGGGTGAAATACCCTTCCCGAACGGCTGCATGGCGGCCGTATCATTTTTTGCTGCCGCAAGGATATATGCATGCAAAAGCACAGTGAGTACCTGAACCGCATACTGTTGAGCCGCGTCTATGACGTGGCGGTGGAAACTCCCCTTGATGAAGCCAAAACCCTTTCCCGGCGTCTTGGCAACCGAATTTTGCTCAAGCGCGAGGACCACCAGCCTGTTTTCTCCTTCAAGCTGCGCGGCGCATACAACAAGATGGCCCGCCTGTCGCCGGAGGATCTGCGGCGCGGCGTTATTGCCGCCTCAGCCGGAAACCATGCCCAGGGCGTGGCTCTTGCGGCCCGTCGCCTCGGTTGCGAGGCCACCATCGTCATGCCCGTGACCACGCCCGCCATCAAGGTGGACGCGGTGCGCCGTCTGGGCGGGCAGGTGGTGCTTTCTGGCGAGTCTTTCAGCGATGCCTGGCAGCACACGCTTGATCTCATCAAGGAGAGCGGCTGCATTTACATCCCGCCGTTTGACGATCCTGACGTCATTGCGGGGCAGGGCACCATTGGCATGGAAATCCTGCGCCAGCATCCCGGCGACATCCATGCGGTTTTTGTTCCCATCGGCGGCGGCGGCCTGGCGGCTGGCGTGGCCGCCTACATCAAGAACCTGCGCCCGGAAATCCGGGTTATCGGTGTGGAGCCTGTTGATTCCGACGCCATGCGCCGTTCCGTCATGGCCGGACGCAGGGTGGAACTGCACGATGTGGGCCTTTTTGCCGACGGTGTGGCCGTAAAGCTTGTGGGCGAGCATACCTTTGCCCTGTGCCGCGATCTTCTGGACGATATCATTGTGGTGAGTACCGATGCCATCTGCGGCGCCATAAAGGATATTTTTGAGGATACGCGTCTGGTGGCCGAACCGGCAGGAGCCCTGGCCCTGGCAGGCCTGCGCGCCTACGCGGCGCAGAGCGGCCTGCGCGACGCCACCCTTGTGGCCGTGGTCAGCGGCGCCAACATGAATTTTGACCGGCTGAGCCACGTGGTTGACCGTTCAGAAATCGGCGCGCACCGCGAGGCCCTTCTGGCAGTGACCATTCCCGAGGCCGTGGGCAGCTTCCGCGCGCTGTGCGCCTCCTTTGGCAACCGCAACATCACCGAACTGTGCACCCGCTTTTCTGACCCGGAAATCGCGCGCGTGCTGGTGGGCATCAAGATCAGCGGGCGCGAGGATGTGGCCGAAGTTCTGACTGAGCTGCGCAGCAAGGGATTTGAAGCCATTGACCTCACGGACAACGAACTGGTCAAGATGCATCTGCGGCATCTGGTGGGCGGCAATGCGCCCCAGATTCTGCACGAAAGGCTGCTGCGTTTCACCTTTCCTGAGCGTCCCGGGGCGTTGCTGGACTTTATGGACGCCATGCGCGTGGATTTCAGCATCACCCTGTTCCAGTATCGCTACCACGGCGCGGATTTCGGCCGGGTGCTGGTGGGTTTTGAGGCTCCGGAAGAAAAGCGTGAGGCCTTTGAGGACTTTTTGCAGCGTGTGGAACGCATGGGCTACCCCCATGTGGAAGAGACGGACAACCCGGCCTATAAGATGTTCCTGGGGTGGCACGAAAGTTAAACCCGTTTGGGTGGGACTGCCTGCCACCAGCAGAAGCCTGAAAACTGAAAGGGCGCACGTCGTACGTGCGCCCTTTCAGTTTTCTTGTTCCGGCAGTGCGGCCAAAGCGCAAAAGTGAAAATTCTTGGCGCGGATAGACGCTGCGATGGGGTTATGGCTGGAGGGCGTTGTGGCTGGAACCACGCTTCAGACCATAAAAATTCTGCAATATAACAAGTTGCAACAAGAGTTTTAGGGGGAGGGGGTGTGGGGGAGGAGACCCTTTTGCAAAAGGGTCCCTCCCCCACAAAATATTTCAAAATGAAGTCGCTTAAGCGCTTAAGCTCGTTAGCGCTTAAGCTCGTTAGCGCTTAAGCTCGTTAGCGCTTAAGCTCGTTAGCGCGCTAGCGAGCGCCGAAGCCCGGCACGTGGAAGCGGTGTTCAAGCCAGCGCAGAAAGAAGGTGGCCAGAGTGACCATACCGAGATAGTAGGCTCCAACTGTGACAAAAACCTCGGTAAAGCGGAAGGTGTCCGAGGCCACGACCTTGCCTTCGCCCATAAGTTCCATACAGGTGACGAGGTAGGCCAGGGAGCTGTACTTGATGAGGTAGATGATTTCGTTGCCGCAGCCGGGCAGGGCGCGGCGGGCGGCCTGGGGAATGACGATCCAGGCTACGGTCTGCCATGTGCTGAATCCCAGGGCCTCGGCGGCGCGAATCTGCCCCTGGCGGATGGAAAGCAGCGCCCCGCGCACATATTCGCTCTGATAGGCGGCCGTACACAGGGTAAAGCTTGTGAGCGCGGCCCCATAGGGCGGAAAGAAGATGCCGATCTTGGGCAGGGCATAGTAGATCATCATCAGCTGCACAACCAGGGGCACGCCGCGTACTATGGCCGTGAACCAGTCGCCCAGGCGGCGCAGCCAGCGCGGGCCGAAAGAGCGGGCGCAGCCGAGAAGCACCCCGCCCACAAAACCCAGGCTGCCAGCGGGGATGATGAGAGCCAGCGAAACGAGCAGGCCCCTGTTGAGGGCAGGGATAAGCTCATTGCCGAAAAAGGCCGTGTCCAGCACTCTAGCCCCCCATCTCCAGCAGGCGCTGGCAAAAGTCGCGCGTGCGCGTGGCGGAGCCTTCGGCCAGGAGCACATCGGGCGCGCCCTGTTCAATAAGTCTGCCTTGTTCCATAAATATGATTTCCGTGGCCAGAGCGCGGGCAAAATCCATCTGGTGGGTGGCCATGATCATGGTCATGCCGCCGCCGGCAAGGTCACGTATGACGGCCAGCACTTCGCCCACCAGTTCGGGGTCCAGAGCCGAGGTGGGTTCGTCCAGCAAGATGACCTTGGGGTCCATGGCCAGGGCGCGGGCCATGGCCACGCGCTGCTTCTGACCGCCCGAAAGCTGGGCGGGGTAGAGCAGGGCGCGGCGGGCAAGGCCGACGCGGGCGAGTTCTTCGTGCGCGCGGGCCTTGGCGTCCTTGTGGCTCATGCCGCGCACCTTGCGCAGGGCTATGGCCACGTTTTCTTCAGCCGTGAGGTGGTCGAACAGGTTGAAATCCTGAAAAATCATGCCCACCTGAGCGCGAAAGGCGCACAGGGCGGGTTTGTTTGTGCGGTCGAGCCGTTTGCCCTCAAGGTAGATGTCGCCCGCATCGGGCGGGATGAGGCAGTTGATGCTCTGCAGCAGGGTGCTTTTGCCCGCGCCTGAAGGCCCGATGAGCACCTTGAGTTCGCCGCGGCGCACCGAGAGGCTGCAGTTGTTCAGAATGGGCTTGCCGCCCAGCATCTTCGAGATGCCCTCAACGCGCAGAATAGCTTGTTCGTCCACATTCATGGCTTATCCCACACCCATGCCTTCCATGCTCATTCCTGAGGAATAGCCCGGCACATGGACTTTGTCTTCCAGGCGGCGCAAAAGCTTGAGCACCGCCAGAGTCAGCAGAAAATAAATGCAGCCCGCCGCCGCGTAAAGGGCCAGGTGTTCGTGTGTGCGCGCGGCCACGAAGGAGGTTCTGGCCATGATATCCTGCGTGCCGAGAACGTAGCAGATGGCTGAATCCTTGAGCAGGATGGAAAATTCGTTGGCCCATCCGGGTATGGAAAGACGCATGGCCTGGGGCAGAATGATGCTGCAAATGCCCGTGCCTTCGCCCATGCCAAGAGCGCGGGCCGCATTAAGCTGCCCCTGGGGCAGGCTTTCAATGGCGCCTCGAAAAATCTGGGACTGGTAGGCCGTGCTGGTACAGCCGAGCACAAGACAGCAGATCAGAAAAGGATCTGCCGGAAGGCCCAGGCTGATGAAAAATCCGTAGCACAAAAAGAGCAGCACAAGTATGGGCACGCCACGGAAAAACCACACATACAGCGCCACCATCCGGCGCAGCCAGGGGCCGCCGTATACCTGCGCGACAGCCAGAGGCACGCCGAGCACGAGCCCCATGGCCAGAGAAATGGTCACATTGCCAATTGTGACCAGACCGCCGCCCAGTATGGAGGGGAGAGCATTATAAACTACAAGAAGTGAATCCATATGTGGAGTTTGCCGTAGGTTGGGCAGAACAGCGCGGACCGTCGGGGATATCCAACGATCCGCGTCTGCCGTTCAGCGCTTTTGCGCTGCTTACTTGCTCAGATACTTTTTCTGAAGCTCCTGCCAGTAGGGATCGGCCATGAGCTTCTTGTAACCGTCATTGATGAGCTTGTGCAGGTCTTTGTCGCCCTTGCGCATGGCAACGCCGAACTTGTCGGGTTCGCCGTGCGTGCCGGCCTTCTTGACGGCCCGGCCCTTGGAGATGGCGTCGTCAGCGGGCAGATCGTCCATAAGGGCCACGTCGATGCGGCCGTTGAGCAGGTCTTCCACCGCCAGAGGAGCGGATTCATAGAAGCGCAGTTCAAAGGGATAGCCCTTTTCCTGCTGTTCCTGCTTGATGGCGTTGGCTTCGGAAGTGCCGCGCTGCACGCCGAGCTTGACCTTCTTGGTCAGCACGTCCTGCGGGGTCAGCGTGGAGTTTGCAGGCACAAGAAACACGCGCGAAACCGTCCAGTACGGATCGGAAAATTCCACGACCTTGGCGCGTTCGGGGGTGATGCTCATGCCCGAATCCACCATGTCGATCTGTTTGGCCACAAGAGCGGGGATGATGCCGTCCCAGGCCATGGGCTTATGGGTGATTTCAAAGCCCATAGTTTTGGCGATCCAGTTGAGGGAGTCCACGTCAAAACCGGCGGGCTGGCCGGTCTTTTCGTCCACATAGGCGAAAGGCGGATAGTTGGGGTCAATGCCGTTCACATAGCTTTTTTTGGCAAAAGCGGGTACGGCGGCCATAACGGCAGCCAGCAGGGCGCAGACAAGAAGTTTTTTCATGCTCAGTTTCCCCCTCGGAATATGACGGTGGCCGTTGGCGGTTGAGCCACGCCGGGCATGGCGGCAACCGTCTAAGGATGGACATGCGTATTGCGGACAAAACCACGAAACGCACAGGCGCGTCAGCTGGCAGATCGTGGGCCTGCCGCCGCGCGGTCTACGGCAAAACAAGGAATTTATCTACCAGATGCTTGGCCGCGACGCAAGGGCAGATGCTTGCCCGCGACGCAAGGGCAGATGCTTGGCGCGACGCAAGGGCAGATGCTTGCCCGCGACGTATGGGGGGGTGACCATGTTAGCATTTGCAGGAGAAGTAAATATGATGTATTTATGTGGCAGTGCGTATTACAAAAGCACCACCTGATAAATAACTGCAAATTGCGCCCTGCATATCTCGGCCTCTTCACCCAATCTTTTGTCCACAACGTTTTTTTGGGTTT